>JAUVCD010000209.1 GCA_030590865.1 Myxococcales bacterium
GCGCCGCCGCCTGGTCCGAATTGGCCGCCGCCTGCCGCTGGCTGACACTCAGTAGCTCAACCGCCGCCGAGTCGAGCTGGGTGGCCGCCTCGACGATGTCGGTGGAGACCGTCCGTGCAACCCGTTCCTGCCCGCTCAGCAGCGTATTGATACCCACACCTACAGAGGCCACCAGGTCGACGGACGAGGTCTCAGGCGCTCGGGCGGACAGATCACCATCGCTGGCACGCTCGAGGGTGGTCATGTGCTCGGAGAGGCCCATAGCCAGCTCGAGGCTCTCACCACTGACTCGGTCCAAATCTCCCTGAAAATGAACGAGGGCGTCGTTGATGGCCTCACAGATGTCATGCACCGGCCCTGGTTCCGTCGGAAGGGGAACCCGTGCCTCGAGATCCCCTGCAACGTAAGCCTCGAGAGCTGCCACGATGGGCAGCGCATCCGCCGCCGCCGCCTTGGCCCGGGTCGCAGCGCTGCGCCTCGCTGGGGTCTTCTTCGTAGCTCGGCCGGTCTTCTGCTTCGCTCCCAAAGCCTTGCTCCCGCGCCCAGCTGGCGCCCTGGCTGGGCCGCCACGACCTGCAGCAGCGGTGGCCGCTGTCTCCTCATGGTCGTCGGTGGCGCTGCTGCTGCGGCCACCGCGGCCCTTGGCGGGACCAGCTGATCTAGCCTTGCGGGTCGACCGCCGGGGAGCCGGCTTCGCGGCAGCGGCACGGGTCGAGCGCGGCTTCTTCTTCGTGGTGGCTTTCTTTGCTCTTGTGGCCATGGTTCTGCCTTGCTGGGCTAGGACGGCGTTTAGAGGACTGGTCCGAAGTGGGCTGGCGCAGGCCTCGGAAAGACTGCACTGCCGGCGGGCGAGCGCCGAACGCCTCGCTGCAGTCGGAATCGTTGATCCAGGCGCTGAGGGCTGCCACCATACTCGTGCTGAGTCTTAGCCATGACGAAGGACGAACGACGCTGGCGGGTATTGCTCATCGATGACAGCCCCTCAGCCTTGGCGCTGCAAGGCGAAACGCTCGCCGAGGCGGGCTTCGATGTGCGCACGACGGCCACCCTCGAGCAGCTCGACGAGATGCTCGGTGACTGGACGCCTGATCTGATTCTCACAGACGTCCAGATGCCCCAAGCCTCAGGACCTGAGCTCTGCCGCATGCTCAAGAGTCGATACGAGACCGCCCACGTCCCCGTCGTGCTGTGCTCCACCCTCAGTCGTGACGAGCTCGCCGAGCTAGCCATCGAATGCGAAGCCGATGCCTTCGTCAGTAAAGCCGAAGGCGTCGAGAGCATGGCCGAAGAGGTGCGCATGGCGTTTGAAGAGCTGGTTTGGTAGTGGCTCGCTGATCAGGCTGACCAGCGGTCAGGCGTCGGATAGTGGTGGGACAGACGTGGGAGACCATTTCCACGAGATTTCGAAGCGACACTCCGTCTGATCGGTAGGCGAGGTGTCGGTCTGACGGAGAGTCACTTGAGCGCCCCCGCTCAACACGACCATTTGCTCGAGCATGCCGGCAAGCAGGTCATCCAGGATGGGCTCGGCCGGCTTGTCGGTCACGCGGACCACAGCACGGTCGTCGCTCTCGGTGACCACCTCGAGGGTCCCCCATGAATGATAGTGGGGCCAGATCTCGTGCAGCGCCCGCAGCGTGCCACGAGGCGCCAGCATCGTGATGCTCGCAGGAAAGAAGCGCCGGAAGGTCGCCCGGACCGTGGCGCGGCCGAGATCCCGAGCAAAGCGGCGGGCAGGGCGCCCGTCAGGCGGTCCGGCCTGGAGCACTCGCACGAGGGAGGCTGTCGGCGCCCAATCCAAGGGCGGCAGTGACGGGCCGAGCACTTCCGCCAGCCCCGAACCCTGAGCGCTGAGCGCGTCACGCCACTGGGCGGTAGGGCGCAGGCCGAAGACCCGACTCACGCTGCGAAAGACCACGCCACGAGTCTGTGGCTCGACGGTAAAGCTCGGACTTGCGGAGCTGAGGTGAGGCCGCCGAGAGGAGGGACTCTGAGAGAACGTGCGGATCGAGGCAGTCACGTGCTCGTCCGCCAACTCGTCTACATCGGCGAGGGCAGCGAGAAATGCCTCGGCCAGCTCGGGTGCGCTCTGCCACCGCTCATGGGGGTCAAAGGCGAGCGCTTTGAGCAACACCTCGTCGATCGGTGCCAGGCTCTTTCGAATGAGGGACGGTCTTTTCGGCGGGTTCACGCGCAGCCATTGGGCCAGCAGGGACACATCCTCGGGCAGCCTCCAGGGCGACCGGAGCGTCAGCATCTCGTAGATGGTCGCGGCCAGCCCGAAGACGTCGACGGCCGGCCCTGGGTCGACCTCGGTGAACACCTCAGGAGCCATGTAGCCGGGCGTGCCTGCCACGCACACGTCAGCGCCGCGACGCCGGGCGATGCCCACGTCGACGAGCACCGCCCGCTGCCGGAAGGGATCGACCAAGATGTTGTCGGGCTTGACGTCCCGGTGAACGACTCCGGAGCGGTGCAACGTATCGAGGGCCGAGGCCATCTGCTCGACCACCACGCGAACTCGAGCCAGGGGTACGGGGCTACCGTCCTTGGCCCCCCGGTCGATGGTGCCCCTCACGGTCTCGCCTTCGACCAGCTCCATGATGAAATAGACGTGCTGCTTGTGGAGCCCGAAAGAATAGACGTTCACCAGGTTCGGGTGACGCAGGGACGCCAGAATGGCAGCCTCTTCACGAAACCGATCGACCAGCCGCTTGTCTTTGGCGAAGTGGGGGAGCAACACCTTGACCGCCACCGGACGCCGCAGACCGAGGTCCTCGCCGCGATAGACACCGCCCCCGCCCCCAGCTCCAATGCGGCGCAGCACCCGATAGGTTCCTCCGAGCGTCTTACCCTCGAGGGAGGGCGGGGCAGGCAAGGAGCTGGGCGCGTGGCCGGGCCGGGCCTCGACCACCACAGGCTCGGAAGACCGTGCCTGGCGGGCGGCGATAGTGGCGCGGGCGAGTGCCTGTTGGCCGTTCTCCCGCCGACTGACTTCGGTGATGCTCGCCGTAGTGGCCACCCAGTGTTCGAGACCGCCGTCGGTGACGAAAGGTTGGCTCTCCAATAACCGCTGGATCCGCCCAACCGCAGAGCTCGCGCCTTGGGTTTCAGCCCCATCAAACAAAATGGCCAGCTCGTCTGCGCCGAGCCGGCCAAGCGAATCGTAGGCCCGCACGACATACATGATGACCTCAGCCACGTGGCGCAGCACATCGTCCCCAGTACTGTGGCCGAAGGTCTCGATGAGCTGTGTCATCCCCGAGATGCGAATGACGACGGCGGACAGTGGATCGCCGGTGCGAGCGCTCGCCGCCGCTTTCATCTCGGCTAGGCGCAGCAAGGTGGGACGACTCCAAACGCCAAGGGTCGGGTCCAGACCGCCCAAGGCCTGCAGCTCCTCGACCTCATCGACAAGTCGGTCCTGAGTGTCCCGCCAATGCAGCTCTCTCCCCAAGCGACGAGCCGCGCTGCGCAGCAACACCTGACGGGGTAAGGACAGAGCGTGCCAGCCGCTCCAGGCCAAGCACAAGAGGCCAAGCTCGGTGCCATCCTCGGAACGCAAGGGCACCCCAACCACGGTGGCGAAGGGGCAGCCGCTGTCATCCGCGACCAGGCTCGGTACGACGAGCACCGCAGCACCAGCAGCCGCCAGCGTTGCCCACTTGGCCAGGGTGGAGCGGTGCTCTTCTGACAGCTCGGCAAGGCTGCTCTCGATGACCAGACCTTCAGGTCGGTCCAACAAGAAGCAAGCCACATCAGCCGCGGCGGCCTGATGGATTTGCCCTATCAGGTCAGTGAGAGCCTCTCCGCGCGGCTTGCCGAGCAGACCGTGCTCGACGAAGAGCGCCTCGAGAGGATCATGCCCTGACCGCTGCGCAGCCCGGCTGCAGACCACCGACGACAGGCCCTGCCAAGCCGCCTCGCCGATGAGCACGACGTCAGCACCCATGCGCACTGGTGGCTCACCAACCTCGGCGCAGTGGATCACCAAGGGGCAGCAGCCTGGGTCTGCGAGCACGGTGACCCTGGACAATCGCTCGGCCTCGTCCTCACCCAAATGGCGGAGAACGGCGATCACCGCAGGCGGGTTCACCGCAACCTGCTCGCCGATGCACTCGACGGTCGCGAAGGCCTCGCACTGGTGCCCCTCCCCCTCGAGCCGCTCGGCCCAGCGAGTCGTCCGCTCATCGTCGTCGGCTAGCAGCCATATGACGTGGGCGTGGCAGTCCAACTGCCGCGGGGGATCGGGCGCGCGAACGCCTGACCGCCTGCGCGGCTCATTCCCCATCCCCTTTGGATCATCTTGGAGATGCTGCAAATTATCGTTCGATGGGTGCCCGCCAGACAGCTCATCAGCCGACCGAGCGACGTAGGTAACCTTATTCGAGATATCCCACGATCGCGACGGGGCGCAATCGGTAATATCCCCCATTTTCAAGATGGCGCACCGGCAGCAGCACGGGATCCCAGACGTCAGAGCTGAAACCGGCGGTACGGCAGCTCGGGCTCTGGCGCTGGGCCCCACCGGTGGCCCGTCCAGCAGCTCGGATCCGACACGAGATCGCCCGGCCGAGCACCCTGACCCACAAGGGTCGACAGGTGACCCAGCCGGCGACAGCCATGGTATGTGCAGCGTCACGGCCTGGGAGTTCTACGCGGGGGACAAAGGGAAGACGATGGACGAGAAACGAAGGCAGGACGCGCTGCGCTATCACTCCGAGGGACGACGCGGGAAGATCGAGGTCGTCTCGACCAAGCCTTGCGTGACCTCTCGAGATTTGTCGATGGCCTACACGCCCGGCGTGGCGGAGCCATGCCTCGAAATCGCCAAGCGACCGAGAGACGCGTTCAAGTACACGGCCCGGGGCAATCTGGTCGCCGTAGTGTCCAACGGCACCGCCGTGCTCGGCCTGGGCAACATCGGCGCGCTGGCGGGCAAGCCGGTGATGGAAGGCAAAGGCGTCCTGTTCAAGCGCTTCGCTGACGTGGACGTCTTCGACATCGAGCTGGACACCGAGGACGCGGACGAGATCGTTCGCACGGTGAAGCTGATGGAGCCCACCTTCGGGGGCATCAACCTCGAGGACATCAAGGCGCCTGAGTGCTTCGAGATCGAGGCGCGACTCTCGGACATGATGGACATTCCGGTCTTTCACGACGACCAGCACGGCACCGCCATCATCAGCGGCGCAGCGCTGCTCAACGGTGCCGAGCTCGCTGAGAAGAAGCTCGAAGATCTGACGGTCGTCGTCTCCGGTGCCGGAGCCTCAGCCATCGCCTGCGCCAAGTTCTACGTCTCCCTGGGCGTCCGGATGGAGAACGTCATGCTGGTCGACAGCAAAGGCGTTGTCTACGAGGGACGAACCGCCGGCATCAATCCCCACAAAGCTCAGTTCGCCGTCGACACACCCAGGCGCACGCTGGCCGAGGCGATGGACGGAGCGGACGTCTTTCTCGGTTGCTCCGTCGGCGGCCTGGTGACCCAGGACATGGTGAAGTCCATGGCGGACCGGCCCATCATCTTTGCCCTGGCGAACCCAGATCCGGAGATCAGCTATCCAGACGCCAAGGCGGCCCGGCCAGACGGCATCATCGCCACCGGTCGCAGCGACTACCCCAACCAGGTGAACAACGTGCTCGGCTTCCCCTTCATCTTCAGGGGTGCCCTCGACGTGCGGGCCCGCAAGATCACCGAAGGGATGAAAGTCGCCGCAGCCCGAGCGCTAGCCGATCTGGCCAAGCGCGACGTGCCCGAGGCGGTCTCCGCTGCCTATGGCAACGAAGAGTTCTCCTTCGGGCCGGACTACATCATCCCCAAGCCCTTCGACACCCGCGTGTTGACCTCTGTCGCGCCGGCCGTGGCCCAAGCGGCCATCGAAGACGGCGTGGCGCGCAGCTCGCTCGACGACCTGGATGCCTACCGAGCCGAACTCGAACGCCGGCTCAGCCCGACCCGCGAGCGGCTTCGGATGACCTATATGCGCGCCAAGCGGCAGCCGCAGCGCATCGTCTTTCCTGAGGGTGACTATCTGCAGGTGCTGCAGGCCGCCGTCGATCTGGCGCAAGAAGGGATCTGCAAGCCCATTCTGTTGGGCCATCCCGATGAGATCAATGCGGTGGCCGAAGAACACCGCATCCGGCTCGACGACGTCACCGTGGTGCGCCCGTCGCAGAGCAAGAACTACCAGGCCTATGGCGACGCCTTGTTCAAGCTCCGCCACCGAGAGGGCGTGACCCGTCGCACCGCCCAGCGACTCGTCCACAACCGCCTCACCTTCGGGTGCATGATGTTGCGAGAAGGGGACGCCGATGGGTTGGTGACCGGCGCTTCGGAAAACTATGCAATCTGCGCCCGACCGGTCTTACAGCTGCTCCGCCAAGGTCCGTCCCTGGCGGCAGGGATGTACATGCTGGTGTTCAAGCACGAGCTGAAATTCTTGGCCGACTGTGCGGTCAACATCGATCCCACCGCCGAGCAACTCGCCGAGATCGCTACCATGGCAGGCGACTACGTGCGGCGCTTCGAAATCGAGCCCAAGATCGCCATGCTCTCCTTCTCCAGCTTCGGCGCGGTACCTCATCCCACCTCCGTCAAGATGCGGAAGGCCACCGAGCTGGTCAAACTGAAGCGCCCGGATCTCCAGGTCGAGGGCGAGATGCAGGCAGACGTCGCCGTCAACGCCACCATCCGGGAGCGAGACTTCCCCTTCAGCGAGCTGACCGACAACGCCAACGTGCTGATCTGCCCGGATCTCGGCAGCGCCAATATCTCCTTCAAGCTGTTGCAGCAGCTGGCAGGAGCCGAGGTGGTCGGTCCGATGCTGCTGGGCATCGATTATGCAGCCAACATCCTGCAGCGAGGCGCCAGCGTGCTGGAAATCGAGCGAGTCAGCGCCATCACCGCCGCTAGTGCCATCGACATGCCGAACCGGGCCCGGTTGAACGGCGACTCGGCCAACCGCGGCACCGAGTAGCATCGACAGCAGGCCTGCCGGCGCGGAGCCGGCAGGGCGCGACCCAGATAGGCCTGGCGGCAGGCGCCGCAGTCGTGCCTGAAGGCACAAAGCCGGGCTGGCCGGCGTATGTTTGGATCACCATGGTGATCCGGCGTGGGCTTGCGGTTTGGTGCGCGGTGCTTGGGCTCACGGCCATGGCCTGTGCCCCCCCCCCGACTGGCCCGGCCGACGTGGCGACGGCCACCACCAGCCCCTCCAGACCACGGTCCGAGCCGGCCATCGGGCCGATGCTGTTCCCAGGAGAACGCATCGAGGCTCAGGTGACCCGCGGCGTGCTGACGGTAGCGGTGCTCACGCTCCAGGTCGACGAGCCCTGCCTACACGACGGTGTGGAGGTCGTGCCCACCCAATCTCATGCCGAACGAGCTGGCCTCTACGGTTCGGTGAACCCAGGACAAATCGACACGCTGACCTGGTTGGAGCGGGCCACTGGCCTGCCCCGTTGGACCCGATCGGTGGCCGAAACGACCAAGAGAACGGTCGACGTCGCGGTGAGCTTCGAGCCCGATTGGGCCCACTCGATCTACCGTTCGACGAACCACCAGGGAGACAAGCCCCCACGCACCCGCCGCAAGACCAGGCCGCTGCCCACCGGCGAGCTCACCTACGACGGTCATGCTGCCCTGGGCGCCCTGCGCAGCTGGGCGACGGTGCCTGGGGCTCGCGGGATGATGCACGTGGTACTGGGGCGCAAACTGTGGCGCCTGGAGCTCGAGGTCGGTCAGCCCGCCGAGGTGAACGTCGGCGGTGAGAGCCACGACGCCATCCTCATCGAAGGAACCGCTCGCCGCATGACGACGAAGCTCTCACTGATGAGCAGGGTTCGGCACTGGTCGATCTGGATCTCTGATGACGACCGTCGGCTGCCACTGAAAGCTCGCGTTGAGCATCGCAAAGAAACCATCGACCTCGAGCTCGTCGACTACGACTTCGACCCGCCAGCCATGACTGGGCTGGAACGCTGCGCACAGCGCTGAAACAACGCGCTTGGGGGCACTCGCTCAAAGCAAGGGGTCGTCGTCCGGGAGGGCTGCCAAGGACGCGCCCCGGCGGCGCCGCAGATGCTGCTGTACCGCAGACACCCAGGTGTTGACGTAGGACTCGAGCGGCGGGCAGTCGACGCCGCTGTCCCGAAGAAACCGTCGCGTATTGCGGGTGTTGTAACGGGCCGTGCAGGTGAGCTGCTGCATGAAGGCCCGGGGCTCGTGGACCAGCCGCTCGATACCAGGAGTGCGAAGCACGGCGCTGGCCAGCTGAGTGGGGATGAACGTGCGCCGTGTACGACGCCCGCCTGCCCTGGCGATCATGTCGAAGACCTGCTGGGCGCTGACCTCTTCGTGAGCGGCCAAGTGGAACGTGCGACTCGCCGCGTCCGAGTGGAGCCCGATAGCGTGGGCAGCCCTCACCACATAGTCCACCGGCACGATGTCGAGCAGGTTGTCCCCAGGATCGGGCAGCGGCACCGCCATGTCGCCCGGGAGACCCAACACGAGCATCACTAGAAGGTAAGGCCCATCGAAGCGATCCGCCTGACCTGTCACCGAGTCGCCGACCAACATCGTCGGCCGGACGACGGAGATAGGCAGCTCCATCATCGCCCGGCGCATGACGAGCTCAGCCTTCATGCGAGTCTCGTGGACGACGCTGTAGAAGCCCTGCCCTTCATCGAGCTCGTGCTCGTAGACTATGCCGGTGCGATCACCTGATACGTGGGCGGTCGAGTGATGGATGATCCGGGTCAACCGATCGGCCGCTCGACCGAGCTCGACCATCTCGACGGCACCCTGAATGTTGGTGTACTCGGCGGTCTGCCGCTCCACGCCGACGTAACTGACGTGGGCGAGGTGATGAATACGGGTCACCGTCGCCGCCAGGGCGCGGTACTCGGCCCCCGATAGTCCTAGATCCATGGCGGCCGCGTCGCCCTCGAGCAGCTGCACCCGACGGCGTAGCGGCTGATCGAGCTCGGCGAGTTTGAGCCGTGCCGATTCGAGCAGCTTGTCCAGCACCACCAGGACAACCTGGGTGTCCGGCTCGTGGTCGAGGATGTGGGCCACCAATCTGCGAGCCGGCAGCCGCGGGTAGCCCGTGACCAGCACAACCTCGCCAGCGCTGCTCCCCATGGTCAAAGCCTCCCGGCCAGCTGTTGCGCCCCCTCAGGCGACCCTGCACCGTCATGCAGATAGGGGAGCACGACGGTCTCCAGATCGAGCTCCCGCCTCAGCCGCTCGACTGACTGCAGGTGGCGGTGTTCACGAGCAGCGCGGCGTGCCGCATAGGCGAGGGTGCGCTCGCCGGCATCGGTGGCCAGCCCGAGCCGCGCGATGTCGAGCAGCTCGTGGTCAGCCAGCAGGGCCGCCCGCTCTGACTCGGAGAACTTGGGGGAGAGCACCCCGTTGATGATCAATCGCTGGATAGGCAGCTCGAGCTCAGTTTGGAGCGCCGAGACCAACTCGATGGTCTCGGTGGCTGCCATCTCTTCAGGCAGGCTGACGACGACCACACCACACCGCTCAGGATCGCGAAACATCTCCCAGGCCCGCTCGGCGTCACGCCTGAGCACGCCAGGCGGAACGATGTCGAGGATGACCTTGGGTACCCGCAACATGTCCAGACCGTGCCCAGTGGATGGGGCATCGAACAGCACGGTGTCGAAGCGGGGAGAGCCGTCGTCGAGCACCTCGGTTGCGTGCCACCAGGCTTTGCCGAGCATGGCCCACTCGTAGAGACCAGGCATGGCCCGAAAGAACCCGCGGGTGGTCTGGTTGCCAAAAACGGCACGGGTGATGCTCTTCACCTTGATGACGAGCCGCCCATACTCCTCGAGAGCCCGCTCGGGCTGGATCTTCGAGGCCCAGACATGGTCAGCGATGGCCTGAATGTCGTGGCCGATGGGCGGAGTGCCCAAGATGGCCGAAAGGCGCTCGTGGGCTCCGCACATGGCCACCAGCACCCGCTTGTTACGGGCAGCGAGGGCCAACGCGAGGGCGGCACAAACGGTCGTCTTGCCCACGCCGCCTTTACCGGTCACGAAGATGAAACGCCTCGCTTCGAGCGGGCTCTGCGGCTGGCCGGCCATCATAGCCACGAGTACGCGCGGCGTTGGGCGAAGGCAAGGGCGTTGCGCCCGACCAAGCCCTCAGCCAAGGACCCACATCAGAGCGGCGATGCTGAGTGCCAATAAGCCCAAAGCCAGGAGTACGACGAAGAGGTCAATCGTCCCGTAGCCCTGTCCGGTCAGCTCAACGGCCTCGGACTCGTCGAACTCTGGCGCCTCGGGCTCAGACGGCTCGTCACGGTCATCGATACCTGTCTCCCCAGGGGCGTCCACCTCCCCGTCTGGCGGCGGATCGTCCAGCTGGTCTGCGCCAGGTGGGGGCTCACGGAGCTCTTCGGACCTCATCTTGGCGTCCGGCACGGCGAGTGCTTCTTCGAAGGCCTCGACGATCGGGGTGCTCAAGGCCAAGGTACTGTTGCCGATGGTCAAGGGCTCGTCCTCGCTCCACCGGACCAAGTCGTCTGCCAGGGCCTCTCCGCCTAGCGTCGAACCGCGCTTGGATCGTTGTTCCCGCAGCCGCCAGTCAACGCCGTCCCCCACCACGGTGATGTGTCGGCGGGACACCAGCTCATCGGTCAGGACCAAGTCAGCGTCCCGGGACCGGCCGACGACATACTCGCGATTCGGCTCGTCGAGCTCGAGCTTGGTGCCTGCATCCGGGCCAGCGACCACCTCGACATAGGGAACCGTTCGCTCTCCGCCAGCCTCGAGCTGGCGAGCCAAGAGGCTCAAGGCCACTGCCCGGGCTCGCTGGGCAGGGCTCGCCGAGCCGGGCAGGGACACGGCGACCGACCCCAGGCGGAGCTCGAGCCACACCCGGCCAATGCGGACGATCTCGCCATCGCTGACCGCCCGCGGCGTGTGGGGCGGCAGCTTGATGCCCTCCACCAGCGTCCCGTTGGTGCTTCCCTCGTCCATGATGAGCGTACGGCCCCCATCGCGCCGAATCGAGGCATGCCGCGAGCTCACGCTTGGGTCGGGCAGCTGGACCTCACAGGACGTGCTACGGCCGATCACGACCCGCGGCGTGTCGAGGGTCAAGCTGAGATCCCGGTCGTCGTCCCGGTTCTCCGATTTGATGAGGATGGTCAGCGCCATGGTTGGCCAGCTCCAATCTTTTCCGCCCAGCGCGCGAGGTCAATCCGGAGTAGTCTATTGGCTGGATGGACGGCAAGGAGCGACGGCACCACAATCGCTATCGGCTCTGGTTGCCCACACGGATCGAAGGCGCCGGAAAGATGAGCCGCCTGGCGATCGGCCACGACATGAGCCAGCAGGGCTCGTTGCTGGTCACCGACCAGGCGCTCGCCGTCGGAGACACCATTCAAATGTTCGTCCGCGTCCCGCCAGACTTCGAGGAAGAGCGGGAAATTGGCGCTCGAGTGGTGCGGTGCACCCATAATGAGCAAGACCCTGAGGGCCTCTGGCCCTACCAGATTGCCGTCGAGTTCGACGAGCCCAACCCGGAGCTCGAGGCGCTGCTCCGCAAGCACTCGGACGTGCTCGAGAGCATGACCGACTCGGGAGAACAAACAGGCTGATCATGGCACTCGAACAAGCGATCGCTGCCCTGCCGGACAAGTTACGCAAACGACTCGCAGCCCGTGGCTTCGACCCCAAACAACTGGCAACCTGGGCCGCCGACATGGATCGCGGCCAGGACCAGCGCAATCGACTGAGCGGGGACGTGCGTCCGGTCAGTGAGGCCTCGATCGCGACGGCACCGACAGGTGCGGACCCACGATGGTCCGAGCTCCACCAGCTAGGCGCCGCAGCGCTCGAGAGGGGCGAGCTGGCCGTATGCGTCCTGGCCGGTGGCATGGCCACCCGCATGGGGGGCGTCGTCAAGGCGCTGGTGGAGGTGACCGGCAGCCACACCTTTCTGGATCTGCGGGTGGCCGAGCACCGGCAGCTCGAGGCAGACCATGGCCGCCCAGTACCCCTGTGGCTGATGACGAGCGAAGCGACCGACCGGCCCATCCAGGACGCCCTGGGCGATCTGCGGGACGGAAACCGAATCGCCACCTTCGAGCAGCTGGTCTCCTTGCGGCTCACCCCGGACGGCGAGCTCTGGGTCGACCGCAGCGGCACGCCCAGCACCTACGCCACCGGTCACGGAGACTTGCCTGCAGCCCTCGGGGCTTCGGGACTGCTGGATCGATTCATCGACGCTGGCGGCCGCTACGTGTGGATTAGCAACCTCGACAACCTGGGCGCCAGCGTGGACTTGGCGCTGCTTGGCCAACACATCGAAAGCTCCGCCGCACTCACCGTCGAGCTGGTCGACAAAGTCGCTGGGGACCGAGGCGGCGGACCGGTGCTCCACGATGGCAAGCCGATCATCGCCGAGGATTTTCGGTTGCCCTTGGATTTCGACGCCGATCAGGTGCCCGTCTTCAACACCAACACCTTTCTGGCCTCTGCCCACGAGCTGGCCCAGCTCGCCATGGAGTGGACCTACGTCGAGGTACACAAGCAGGTGGAGGGCAGTGGGGCAGTCCAATTCGAGCGGTTGCTCGGTGAGATGACCGAAGCCCTCGAGCCCCGCTTCTTGCGAGTCCCCCGCGCCGGGGCCGAGACTCGCTTCATGCCGATGAAAAGCCGCGAGGACCTGGAGCAATCCCGCCAGCTGATCGAACAAATCGCCCGGGCTCGCATGCCCGACGGGCACTGAGCTGCAGGACGAGCCGTGCGATTCCAAATCGATCACGAGATCGAGGCGCCCCTCGAAGCGGTGGAAAAAGCACTTCTGTCTCCCGATTTCGCACCGCGACTGAAGCGCAGCCTGGCCTCTGTCGAGTCGCTCCAGACGGTGACTCACGACCTCGGGGACACCGAGCTGGTCCGGGTGTGGCGCTTCCAGGCCCGCGCCCCGCTGGGGATTCTCAAGGGCTTTGCAGCCGCTGGCGAGTGGCTGAGCTGGGAGGAGCGAGTCCGATACCAACTGGCAGACCACCGCGCACGATGGCGCATAGTGCCCCAAGGAGACGATTCGCCCACCGCTCCCTGGCGCAAGTATTTTGCCGCTGAGGGACTTTACCAACTGGACGCCCTGACCGCTGACCGCACCCGTCGCACCGTGAGCGGCGAGCTGACGATCCGCATCAAGCTGATGGGTCGACTGGTGGAGCGCGCGGCGCTGCGCGAGCTACGGCGCGCCTATGCCGCCGAGGTGGCGGTGATGGGCTCCTGCTGCGGAGGTTAGACCTGCACTAGGCGCGGCTGCCGAGGCCGCCCCAAGAAAAGCGCACGCCCTTCGCCGCTGCAAACCCGCCGCTGCCCGCACTCGCCGCCGCCAAATCCCTGAC
>JAUVCD010000664.1 GCA_030590865.1 Myxococcales bacterium
GCTTCCGGCTCTGTTACGAGAATGGGCTGCGCAGCAATCCCAATTTGCAGGGACGGGTCAGCGTGCGCTTCGTCATCAATCGAGACGGCAGCGTGTCGAACGTCTCCGGCGGCGGCGACCTGTCGGACAGCAGTGTGATCAGCTGCGTGACCCGCGCCTTCTATGGGTTGAGCTTTCCCCAACCCGAAGGCGGCATCGTGACGGTGAGCTATCCGATCGTCTTCACCCCTGGTGGCTCGGGGTGGACGACCACACCGTCCCAGAACCAACAACCGTGGCGTGCCCCAGCGATGGCCACCCACCGCCCAGGCAACGAAAACTGGCGTAACATCGGCATCGATCGGCTGGCGCGGCTGCTGGCGACGGCTACCGAGCAACCCAAGAGCCGCCGCGCACAGATTGCGGTGATTCGGGGACTGCTCACCCACGGACGCTTCCCGATAGCGCTCGAGACCGCCCAAAGGTTCGTCGAGCTCGACCCAGATCTGCCAGAAGCCTTGCGACTGCTCGCCTATGCCGCAGCAGCCAACGGCAAAGGCGCCCTGGCCGCCGCCACGGTGGCCTCGGAGGTAGAGCTGCGCCCGTCGTCAGCCTGGCTCCAGCGCCGAGCCGCCAAGGCCTTCGAAGCTCGGGGCGACGAACGGCGTGCCTGCGCCCACTGGCGCGCCGCCGCCGAGCTCGACGCTCACTCCGACGAGCTGCAGTACGAGTCGTTGCGCTGCCAAGCCCGAGTGGGAGGCGACCGCGATGGGATACTGACCTTGGCCAGTGCCCTGTCCAAGCCGAGCAAACGAATCAGCGAGCTGGTCGCCCAGCTGGCCCTGGGAGCCACGCCAGCCCACGACGGCCAAAGCGGCAAAGTGGGCTGGTTCGAGGCCAAGCTTCGCTGCACCGCCAGCAGCTGCCCAGCGGTCATCATCATCACCCCCGACGGCTCGGTCTTCTCCCCCTGGACGCCGGCAGAGGCACGGTCGGACAGGCACGGGGTTGCCCTCACCCATCGACGAGGCGGAACCTACCGCACCCTGGTCGTTGGCTCACCCACCGAGGGGGCGGCAGAGCTACGGCTGGTCGCCGACAACGCGGTGCGCAAGTTCCCGGTCGAACCACGACGAGCCGACGGCCCCATCACCGTCGCCGTGACGCACGTGAAGTCCTATGGCCGGGGACGGGGGTGGGGACGGGGTTTCTGAGGGCGGCTCCGACCTCTCAGCCGCGGTCTGGGCGCAGCCTCCCCGGCGCACCGGCGATCCAGGACTTGTCATTTTCAGCAACCAACGAGCCCCAGGCCGGCTAGGCTGGGCGACATGACGGGGAATGACGCGACCGATCCCGACACGCTGTTAGGGACGACGCTGGCCGAGACCTACATCCTCGACAAAGTTCTCGGCGAGGGTGCGATGGGCCGCGTCTATCTCGCACGGCACACGCGGATCACCGCCAAGCGCTTTGCGATCAAGGTGCTGCACCAGCAGTACGCCGAGCATGAAGAAGCGCTCGCGCGCTTCAAACAAGAAGCGGAGGCGGCAGCGCTCATCTCGAGCCCCCACGTGGTCGGGGTGCAGGACTACGGCCGCACGCCTGACCGGCGCCCCTTCCTCGTCACGGACTTCCTGGTCGGCGAAGAGCTCGCTGACCGCTTGGAGCGCATGGGACAGCTGCCGGTGGGCGAGACGGTCCGCATCGTGCGGCAGATCTGTGCCGGGCTCGCCGTCGCCCACGCCAACAGCATCATCCACCGGGACGTCAAGCCCGAGAACGTCTTCCTCGTGGGCGCTGACGATGATCTCACCGCCAAGCTCCTCGACTTCGGTATCTCCCGCTTCCGTGATGACCGCGGCAAGGCGCTCACTCAGGTGGGCACGGCGCTCGGGACCCCCGACTTCATGGCTCCTGAGCAGGCCCGGGGGCTCACAGTAGATCACCGGACCGACATTTATGCGGTTGGCGTGCTGCTCTACGCAGCACTGACGGGCGTCATGCCCTTCGAGCGCGACCAGCCTCAAGAGACGCTCCTCGCCCTGCTCACGGAAGAGGCCCCGGCGCCAAGACTCATCGAGCCATCGATCCCCGAGCCCTTGGAGCAGATCATCCAGAAGGCGATGGCGAAGGAGGCCGACGACCGCTACCCGTGGATCGTCCAGCTCAGTCAGGCCCTGGCGCCCTACGACCCGAGCCACGGTGGCGCCACCAATGGGCAAGCGCCGCCAGCGCCAGCGCCCGCGCCACCGCCACCGCCACCGCCACCACCGCCCCAAGCCGCAGGGCCCGCCGCGGGAGACGTGGCCTCGGCGGAGAACTGGATCATCGGCGCCTTCGCGCTCGGCGCCCCGGCGACCTTCGGCGCCCTCTTGCTCGCCGTCATGGGAGTGTTGCACACCGCCGACATCGATCTCGACCTCACGGCATGGCTCGGCGTCGCGCTCGTGCTGCTCTTCGCCTTGGGGCCACCAACGGCGCTGGCGCTACGCCACGTCACCACCACCGTCAGGGGTCACGACGCTCGCATGGTGAGCTTGGCGCGTGCCGTTCGGGCGCCTGTCGTAGCAGCCGCCTGCACCTACTCCCTCGCCGCCTTGATCCTCCAGCTGACCCAGCTCATCGCACTCGATGACGGTGCCTGGCCGCTCGGGGGCACGCTCCTGGCGGTGGCGGCAGGTGCCGCTGCGGTGATCGCGCTCCTGGTCACCCGAGACCGCGCTTGATAGCCCAAGCGGACTCACGGCGGTGAGTCATGCGAGCTATACTGTGAGTATGACGGCCTGGAATCGCAGCAAGCTCTTGGCGATTTCGGCCTCAGCGGGTGTGCTGATGGTGGCCAGCTGCGCCACAGTGATGGGCATCGACAAGGATTACGAGCGGGTGGGGCGCGGTGGCGCAGGGGGCAGTGGCGCCAGCGCGGGCACCGGGGGCAGTGGCGCCAGCACCGGCGGGGCCAGCAGCGGTACCGCGGGCACCGGCGGAAGCACCACGACCTCATCCGGTGGAGGCACCGCAGGCTCGGGAAGCACCCCGGATGGCGATTGTGGTGAGATCTGCAACTGCATCGAAGGCGACACCTGTGAGTTCACCTGCGCGACACCGCCCTGTGATGCCAATTGCGATCAGGGCAGCACCTGCACCGCCGAATGCGCCGACGCTACCTGCAACTGCAACGGCGGCAGCACCTGCGCTTTTACCTGCGTAGCTCCGAGCTGCCGCGCGCTGTGCATCAGCGGTTCGGCTTGCACACTGGACTGCGGAACCATCGCACCGGACACCCTCGCGTGCCAATTCAACGCCTGCGCGGCCGGCGTTACGGCCTGCCCAGACGGACACACCCTCGCCTGTAACGCGCCGTGCCCCTGACGACTCGACGCCAGGACCCACCGGTCAACTAGCCAGCTTCCGGGCCGGATCGACGCCGCCGCGCCGCAACCTCGAGCTCGGCGGTCCGGCGTTTCATCGCTTGCTCGTCGGCTCGAGTCGCGTGATCGCGACCTAGGAGGTGAAGCAACCCATGAGCGAGCAGCGTGGTCAGCTCGTCGAGCAGGCTATGGCCCATCCGTCGCGCTTGCTTGCCCGCTGTGGGCACCGATATCACCACGTCGCCGAGCAACTCGGGCAGCTCGTCGGTCACGCCCACCGGCTCGCTACCGTCCATGGCAAAGGCGAGCACGTCGGTCGGTTTGTTGATGGAGCGATAGTCACGGTTGAGCTCACGGATGCAGGCATCGTCCACCAGGGCGATGCTCAGCTCGACACCTGAGAGCCCCAGATGGCTGAGCATCTTGCCCGCCCGCAAGCACACCGACCTGGCGTCCACACCAGCAAACGGTCCGCCGCGAGTCGTGACCTTGACGACGTTGGACACAGCAGGTCGCCCCCTAGGACTTGGGGATCTTCTTGGCATCCTCGAGGAACTGGGCGAGCCCCTTGTCGGTCAGCGGGTGCTCGAGCAGCTGCTTGATGACCTTGAAGGGAACCGTGGCCACGTGGGAGCCCATCAGAGCCGCCCGAATGAAGTGCGTCGTATTGCGCACGCTGGCGGTCAGGACCTCGGTTTCGAAATCGTAGTTGTCGTAAATCGTGACGATTTGCTCGATCAGCTCCATCCCATCGACCCCGATGTCATCGAGCCGACCGACGAAGGGCGAGACGTAGGTGGCGCCAGCCTTGGCGGCCAACAGCGCTTGAGGCGCGGAGAAGCAGAGCGTGGCGTTGGTCTTGATGCCTTCGTCGGTGAAGGTCTTCACCGCTTTGATCCCCTCGGCGATGAGCGGCACTTTGATGACCACGTTGGGGTGGATCTTCACCAGCTCCCGGCCCTCGCGCAGAATCCCATCGGTATCCGTCGCGATGACCTCGGCACTGATCGGCCCGTCTACGATCTCGCAGATTTCGGCGATCACCTCGTTCGTCGGTTTTCCAGCCTTCGCCAGCAGTGAGGGGTTAGTCGTCACGCCGTCGATGGCGCCCATCGCCTGCGCTTCCCGAATTTCCCCCACATCTCCTGAGTCGATGAAGATCTTCATGGTCCGGTGTTCTTTGACACCCGGCATCCAGTGTCAAGCGTCGCGCTGCCGGGGCGGCGATGGCTTGCGGTGATGGATAGTCGCCAGCTAGCCGCCGGTCCCATGGGCCGAGGCCTTCATGGCCCCGCCGATCTGCCGTTGTGGCACCCATCGCTGCCGTAGTACAAGACGGACCCATGACGATCGCGGTTCCGCTAGGGGATTGCGCTTGCGACGCCTTGGCATGGCGTCACAAAGGGCAGCTGCAGCTGACGGCCATCGTCAAGGTGAGCTTCGCGCTGGCCAAGGACGGCTCGATGACCTCGTGCCCGCCTGAGCCCATCCATGGGCGTGACCTGTTTCCCAAAGGTGGGAGTGTCGGCAGCATCGTCGCTGCCAGCGATCGGGTGCCCTACCGCGGGCGCGCCGATGTGGTGCTGGTCGGCCATGCCTACGCTGAGGGGGGCAAACCGATTGGGTCGCGGCAAGTCCGGCTCATCGTGCACCAAGGCGACGAGACGCTGATCGACAAGACGCTCTCGGTGGTGGGTGACCGGTCGGCACCGGACGACGAGCCAGCACCGTTCGACAAGCTGCCGCTCCGCTACGAGCGCGCCTACGGTGGGCTCGGCCACAAGGACAACCCAATGGGGGTGGGCGCCGCGGCCGACGATCCGCTG
>JAUVCD010000554.1 GCA_030590865.1 Myxococcales bacterium
AATGACCTGCGCAAGTACCGGACACAAATCGCGGTTCTGAAACAGAATGCCCACATCTATCCTCTTTATGACCGACATGTACGCCATCGTAGTAGAACACCCACCACGATCCAATGACTTACGACGACCATTGACAGCAAGCCGGTACGGAAACGCCTCAATGGCGGACACAAGTCGCGGCTCTGAATCAGAATGCCGACTTATGTCCGCCGATCGCTGCCCCGGTCGGCTAGCGCTGCCCAACCCGCGCCCGGAGCAGACCGGCCCTGCCACGAGGCTAGTTCACCTCGTGCTACCCTCTCTGGTGCGCGGCCGCTGGCCAGCCCGGCAGCTGAGCCGCAGATCGTTGCAGCACCAAGTGGCTGCCGTCTCGCTGGCACGACTGGCACTGCGACCGTTCGAATAAAAGTAATCCCGCTGGTGAGGAAGAGTCTTTTCAATGGGCTGGGAGTTCTGCAGGCGTTCATCGGCGTCGGCGCAGTGGCGGGCGGTCTGGGGCTAGCGTTGGACCCAAGTGGCGAGAGTCTTGGAACACCGCTTGAGCTGCTTGAGGAAACGCCCTTCGCGACCTATCTAGTTCCGGGCATCGTTCTCTTCACTGTCAACGGCCTGGGCAGTCTTGCCGGAGCCGTGGCGTCCTTCGCACGACATCGGCACGCTAGCGAGGCAGCGATGGCTCTCGGTGCCTTCCTCGTTGCATGGATCCTAGTTCAGGTCTACTGGATGTCGGGGTTCCACTGGCTCCATTGGCTGTATCTCAGTCTGGGGATAGTTGAGGCAGTTCTGGGATGGTCCGTTCGAAGGACGGCAAGACGGTCGGCTGCCTAACCCCCGCGGCAGCTGATGGGCTTCGCCCGCAGCTGAGCGGGAGACGGTTCTGCGGGCGGGCGGGGACGCTGCTTGCGCTGACTGCGAGGTTGGCGGGCGCGATGACCGCACCCAATCAAGGTGCATGGGGCGCGGCGCCTCACGGTGCAGCGGGGCGCGCAGCTAGGGTGTCCCGCGGCTTCGCCGACGGGAACCTGCCACTGCTGATTGTTGCCACAGCGGCCTCCGCGGACATAACCCCAGTCAGTCAGCTTGTCTGACCCACTTCGTGTCCGGCTGGGGTGGTACGGGAAGCGTACCGCCGGGCCATGTGGGACGCCTACCGCGGTTAAGCGATCCATACCTCAATGCCGCCCCGGTCGGGTCGCCCCCCGTCCTCAGGCCGTTTGTTCGGACCGCTCCCTCCGGATAAGCTGAGACGATGCGGTACCGTCACATCACGGTTGCAGCGCTCAGTTGCGTCGTTTGGGGCTGTGGCGATCAAGAAACCTGGGAGCCGACCAGCAGCTCGGGCGCAGCCCCCACCGACCTCAGCTGGGCCGATTGCCTGGCGCGACCGGACAGCACGGTGACCGAGATCACCGGTGCCCAGTCCGAATACCGCAACAACGATCCACCGGCCGACTGGAACCTCGATCTCACCGACGCGCAGTTCGATGGTTACCCGGACGTCACGACCAACCCGGTCCACGTCGGCAGAGACGAGCCGCTGCGTCGGTCGTGCATCGGCGGCGGCCTCGTCGTGGGTCAGCAGGCCCGCGACCTGACCTGGAACCAGATGCATGACGACATCGGCGGCGGTGGCTACCTCATCACCACCCGCGCCCGCGACTGGGTGCGGATCGACGGCATCCGGGTCGACAACGTCGAAGACGCGCTCAGGCCGCGCGGTCCTGACGGCCGCTGGGCACTGTACAACACCTACATGACCTACATTCGCGACGACTGCATTGAGAACGACGAGACCGCCCCCGGCAGCGTGCACGACTCGCTGTTCGATGGCTGCTACACCGGCTTCAGCGAGCAATGGCAGAACGACTGCTGCGACGCAGACCCCGGCGAGGTGTTCGTGGTCAACCGCGTGCTGATGCGCCTCGAGGCCATGCCTGGCCCCTACAACACCCACGACCCCAACGAGCTGGGCCACGGCGCGTTCTTCAAGTGGATGACCCCGGTTCCCCATCGGGTCGAGATCTACGACTCGATCTTCATGACCGCGGAACGAACCGGGGGCACCAACTGGCCCTTCCCGCCCCTCACCCTAACCCACAACGTCACCATCGTCTGGCTCGGCGCCGACCCGTGGGACTGGCCGGTACCGGACGGCACCACCGTGACCACCGACATCACGGTCTGGGAGCAGGCCCGGGCACGCTGGCTCGAACGGCACGGCTGCGACGACTTTCACCACTGCACCAAGCTGCTCAATCCCGATCCGTGGCCGTGAGCGCCGTCAAGGACACCGCAGACCCCATGAAAGCGCCCTATCCACTACCGCAGCCCGCTGAGGTCAGCTCCGGTGAACGGGGCAATGCCACGTCCGCCTATTTGATGATGTTCGCCGCGGCCTATGCGGGCTTGCCGTTGCCAATCGTCAACTTGATCGCAGCTATCGTCTATTACTTCACCCAATACAAGAAATCCCGGTTCGTCGGCTTTCATTGCTTCCAATCCTTGATCACCCAGGTCCCATTATCGATCCTCAACATGGTCACGCTGGCCTATGTGATCTCGTTCGTACTGATTGATTCCATGCACGAGTCCAAGCTGTTCGTGGCGATTCTCGCTGTGGGATGCGCGCTGACCTTGCTCGCCAACATCGTCTACAGCATCTTCTCCATTGTTGCCGCCTACCGGGCCAACAAGGGTGGGATCTACTACATCCCCCTTTTCGGTAAGTGGGCCTACGATCGCTTCTATGGCCACGACGCCATTGGCGAAGAGACCTTCCAGGCCCACCACACACCCATAGTCAACGAGCCGCCAACGACGTAGCGCCATCCTGGTCGTGCTGGAAGCCAGCGCCTACTTGGGCAGCTCCCCCACCAGGGCCTGGACCCGTTGACGCAGCTCGTCAGGCAGATCGCCGGCGAGCAGCTCGTCGCAGACTTGCCGGCATTCGGCGTGCTGCTGCAGTCGCGCCAGGGCGCGGGCGCGATTGAAGCGGGGCTGGCTCTCCGTCGGACCGGCCAACTCGGTGGCGCGACGGAACAGCTGCTCGGCTTCGAAAACGTCCGCCGGGCTACCGTGAGCCAGCATCACCAGCCCCAGGTTGTTGGTCGGCTCCCAGCGATCGGGGGCCAGGTCGGCGGCCTTGCGATAGGCGACCTCAGCCTGGTTACCCTGCGCCGCTGCATCGCAGATCATCCCGCGCTGAAAGTGGGGTTGCCAGGCCGTCGGATCGAGCTCGCTGGCCCGCTTTGCCGCCTGCTCGGCCCCGGTCGTGTCGCCAGCCAGCAGGCGGAGCGAGGCCAGGTTGAGCCAACCCTGGGCGCCATCAGGCAACCGCTCGCAGGCGCGCTCGGCGCTGGCGACCGCCGCCGGCAGCTCTCCTTTGGCGGCCAGCAACTCGGCTTGCTTCTGCCATAGCGCCGGGTGATCGCCCTCGGCCACTTTGGCGAGCGCTTCGTCGAGCACCGCCAGGGCGGCGTCGAGATCGCCCCCGCGGGCGCAAGCATCCGCCAGACCTTCGTAGCCCTTACAGCTGCTTGGGAAGATCTCCACCGCCCGGCGGTGGGCTCGGATCGCGTCGCCCAGCTGGTCCAGATCCTGAAGCACGTAGCCCATCAGGTTCAGGATGTCGCACCGGCGCCCAACTTGATCGACCCGGTCGACCGCTCGTCGCAAGAACGGAAGCGCTTCCTCGCCTCTGCCGCTGGCCGCCAACAACCGGCCGGCGTGGTAGGCGGCCAAGCAGCTGTCCGGGTGAGCCTGTGCCAAGACGCTCATCTGGGCGACCGCTTCGTCTCGGTCGCCCAGCGCTTCGCCAGCAACGACCTTCAGTATTTGCGCCTCCAGGTAGTCGGGCTGAGCCTTCACCGCTTGCTCCGCCAAGCTACGAGCTTCCTCGGCGGCGCCTGTGGCCAGGGCCACATAGGTCAAGCCAACGAGCGCCTCGGGGTTACGCGGATCCGTCTGCAGGATCTGCTCGTACTGCTCGCGGGCACGTTCCGCCTGCCCTCGGGCGAGATCTTGTCTGGCGATACGCAGGACCGCAGCCTCGTGTTCCACCGCTCCTCCTCACGCCGCCCCGGCGTCATGGGATGTTCGACCATCGCTTGCCTGTCGGCAAGCAGTGATGGCTCCCGTCGGCAGGTGGCCCGTCCCCTGGGCCGCGATCGGTCAGCCGTTGCGCTACTATCACGCCATGAGCGAGGTCCGGTTCGACGACATCGAGGCCCTAACCGCGCTGGTGAGCGACCACTTCGACGCCTGCGACACAGTCATCGAGATAACCCAGAAGATGATTGACCAGTTCGCCGAGCTCACCGAGGACCGCCAGTGGATCCACGTGGATGTGCAGCGCTGCGCCGAACAAAGCCCGCTGGGCACACCGATCGCTCACGGGTTCTTGGTGTTGAGCCTCATCACCGCGCTCACCGAAGGGACGGCCGCCAGAATCACCGGCTTCGGACAGGTGATCAACTATGGCGCCGACAAGCTGCGTTTCCAGCGCCCCGTACCTGCAGGCAGCAAGGTTCACGCCCGGCAACGGGTCGCCCACGTGCGCAAGAAGGGGATCGGCGGCAGCCAGCTGACCTTCGAAACCGAGGTCTTGGTGGTCGGCGAAGCCCAGCCTGCGCTCACCTACCGGTCCATCGTCGTGTTCCTGCCCTAGTCAGGGTTGGTTGTTCACCTCGAGCTGACCGACGTAGCCGAAAGTCCCGAATTCCTCCGCATTAGCAAAGAGCTTCACCGCGTAGCGCCCTTCGGATGGGAGCTCGCAATGGACCTTCGCAGGTTCGCTCCGCTCGACGTTGCAGCGCTGAGCCTCACCGCCGCCAGAGCCACCGTCCTTCGCCCCGTAGCTCGCCAATAGATACATTCCCTTGGGGTTGGCGATTTCGAGATCCACGAAGCCGCTGACCGACACCTGAGAGCGCCGCGGCCGCAACAGCTCGAACCCCTGGGCGTAGAAGCCTGGCGACATCATTGGCTGCCGCAAGAACTCGCCGCGCGACAGCGGCTTGTTCAACAGCTGCCAGCTGGGCTTGTCCGGCAGGTGGTCGAGGGCGAAGATCTTGGGCGGAGTGAACAAGTAGTCGGTCCGATACCCCTTGGTGAAGGTAGTCCCGGCGACCGAGCCAGAGTTCCAGGTGGCGTCGAGCAAGTACCATTGCCCTTCAATCTTGGCAGCGTTCCAGGCATGGCCCCCGCCACCCAGACCTTGACCTTGGGTGCGCGCATCCCCAGGTACGAAGACGATGTGGGCGCCGGCAGCCTTCCCCAGCGCCGCTAGCAGCGTCGCGTAGCCGGCGCAGACCGACTTGCGTTCCCGAAAGGTGGTCTCGGCATCTTGGGGAGGGATGTTGCCGCTCACCAAGGCCTCAGCGTCATAGGCGACCCGATCGGCCGCATAGTCGTGCAGCGCCTTGACCCGCAGGAATGGATCGGATTCGTGTGCGGCGATGTAGCGGGCCACCGAGTCGATGCTCTCCTCGGCCTCCGCGGGCAAAGAGGCGACCAACCGGTGAAGCTTGGCCGGCATCGGCCAGCGCGCCGCAGACTTCGCCGACTGCGGCTTGGCGCCCCGGTCGTCTTCCCCGCCCTTCGCAGTGTCATCATCTCCCTGCTTGGGCGGGACCGCCGTGGGCCTGGGCCCAGGGGTCGGCAACCCCTCGTCGACATCTGCTGCTGGAGCCGGGTCTTCGTCACTGCCCTCGAGCTTTTCGCCGAACTCGCGAAATGGGTTGTCACGTACCGCAACGTAGAGCCATTCGAGCCGATCGGCGGCCCAGAAGATCCGCTCGCGCAATCCGTCGGCGGTGGGGTCGTCACGCCCCTCGAGCATCCAGTCGCCCCGAGTGGACAGCGCCTCGAAGGCCTGCTCGGGATGGGTGGCCAAGAGCCCACCGATGAACACCAAATTGACGGCCAAGGTGCGCAGAATGACGCGATCAGCGGTCGTCAGAAAACCCTTCGGCTCGTCGCCATCGAGCACGAAAGTCTTTGCGTCCTGACGTTTGCGCGCCAGTCGACGCTTGCGCCACCAGCGGGCACCAAGCTCCCAGCCGACGGGCAACAGGGGAAACAGCGCCAGCCCTGCGAGGATGGCGAGCCAGATGGGACCGTTCTTGTAAGCCGCCAGCGACGACCCACCCCACACGCCGAGCAGCGGGGTGGTGAACACGATGATCCCCCACACCGTCTTGAGCACCAGGGCCACCAAGGTCCCCAGCACCGATCGCCCCCCTTTCCCTGGTTCACCCATCGCCCCTCGATTCTAGGGTCTCGGTTCTCGTGCCACATCCCAAGCCGCGCGCCACGTTGCCCTTTTTTCGGGAGGGGCCCCGGCCCCCCACAGGCATCATCTAGCAAGCCCCCCCAGCCCGCCGCCCTTTTTTTCGGGAGGGGGCCCCGGCGCCCTTGGCGCTGGGGGAGGGGCCTTTTTTCAAAAAGGCCCCTCGGAAGTAACTGAGAGTGCTGGCCAAAAGTCGGCTTACGCGCGCCCCCGCTGTGCCCCGCTGCGCCCACCGCTGACCAGCGGTGGGTGGGCGCAGCGGGGCACAGCGGGGGCGCGCAAACACCCTTGGG
>JAUVCD010000051.1 GCA_030590865.1 Myxococcales bacterium
CATGCTCCGACACTGGGCGACGGATTGGGGGGCGGGGTGGCCGGACAGCCCATCGCACCGAGCAGCACGGCGACCAGCAGCAGCCATTGCGCAGCCCCTGGTCGCGACCCCTGAGATCCGTTCCATGCCATCGGTCGACCGTAGGCGCTCGGGCTGGCGGCGTCAGCTCAACGTCCCGTGCCGCCGAGACGAGCGCGGACCTCCCGAGTGCCCTTTGGGCCCCTTCAGTCAGCTGTGGTAACCCTGCGAGCGGCTCATGCCAGCTTGCCGCTCACGCTGCCATCTCGTCGCGCTGCTCGTCTCGGCCGCAGCGAGCGCGGGTTGCGCCGACGATGGCGGTACGGCCATGTCCCGCTGCCGGGAGGTCCGCGCGGCAGACTACTTTGGCACCAACAAGCGGGTCGGCAAGCCCATCACGACCTTCTACGTCAACGCCGGCAACGAGCCCGAATATCTCGACCCTGGCCTGGCTAGTGACAGCGCCTCCAACACCCTCGTCGCCGACCTGTTCGAGGGGCTCTTCGTCCGGCATCCAGAGACCCAGCGACCCATGCAAGGGGTGGCCGTTCGCTGGGCGAAAAGCGACGACAACAGCATCTACCGCTTCCACTTGCGCCCCGATGCGCGCTGGTCGGACGGCAAACCCGTGGTGGCAGGCGACTTCGTCTACGCCTGGCAACGAGTGGCCACAGCGGCGACCGGCGCGCGCATGGCCACGCTCATGTACGTGCTCAAGAACGGCAAGCTCTACCACCAAGGCCGCTTGCGCGTGTTGAACCGATCTGAGCGACTGCGCCCCGCTCCAGGTCGTGAAGGTGGGCCTGAGTTGAAGGCCGGCACGGCGCTCAGAATCCTGAAGACCTCACCGGTGACGGCACAGGTTCCCCCCGAGGTCGCCCCGCCTGCGCCTGGGACATCGTTTCGCTTTCACGGCAAGACCGGCAAGCAGGCGGCCTCGCTGCAGCCGGCATCCGCCAAGGGGCCATCGAAAGCCCAGGCGGCGAGCATCGTCGGTGTGGCAGGGGCTGCGGAATGCAACCAAGAGCCCGATCTGGTCTACGAGCTGCAATTGGGCCAGGACCGTGGCTACTTGCCTGGCTGCGCACTGAAAGAGAATCTGAAGGAAGCCCGCTGGGCCGTGGTGGTGCCCCACGGCGATAGGCCCACTTTTCGACCCAAGCCCCAGCCGAAGAAACTCCAGCCGAAGAAGCCCCAGCCCGCGCCACTTCCGGCGGATGCCCAGGACATCGATGGTGGGGTGAGCCCAACGGTTGACGCCGGTCCGCCCCAAGATGGAGGCGCCCAGCACGGTGACCCAAGCCCCGCAGCGGTGCCCCAACAGCTGGGTGCGGTTCCCTTCGACGCGTTGTCCCTCGATCCAGATGTTCTGGGGGTTCGAGCCGTCGGGGACCATCTGCTCGAAGTCGAGCTCGAGAGGCCCACGCCCTATTTCATCGAGCTGTGTAGCAACAACACCTTTTTCCCCGTGCGGCGGGACGTCATCGAGCGCTTTGAGGCGATGGGCCGGCCTGACCTATGGACCCGGCCTGAGCACATCGTCACCAACGGCCCCTACACCCTGGAGCAGTGGAAGTTTCGCTACGAGATTTCGTTCAAGCGCAACCCGCACCACTACGACCACGATCAGCTGAAAATTCATCGCATCGTGTGGCTCGAGGTGGGGGACTATCACGCCACGCTCAATCTCTACCGGACCGGCGAGCTCGACTACATTGGCGCCAACTTGTCGTTGCCTCAGACGCTCATGGGACGGCTCGCCGGCTTTGGTGACTTCTTCCGGTCCGACTACCTGGCAACCTACTGGTACGAGTTCAACATCAAGAAACCCCCGGTGGACGATGTCAGGGTGCGTCGGGCGCTCGACCTCGGGCTCGACAAGCAGCTGCTGGTCGACACGGTGACTCGGGGTGGCCAGCCGCCTGCCACCCACTTCGTGCCTGACATCACTGGCTCGGGCTACGCGAAGCAGGGCGAGGCTGACCGGCGGGCTGGTCGCGATCCATTCAGCGGTCCCGGTCACGACTTCGACCCCGAGCGGGCGCGGCGCCTGCTCGGCGACGCCGGGTATCCGGTCATCAAGCAAGACGACGGCTGGCACGCCAAGGGGTTCCCGTCTCTCGAGATCCTCTACAACACCAGCCAGGGCCATCGGGACATCGCGCTCGGCGTCCAGGCGCTGTGGAAGCAGCACCTCGGTATTACCGTCCAGCTCCGCAACGAGGAGTGGAAGGTGATGATCAAGAACGTGCGCGATGGGCATTTTCAGGTCGTTCGTTACGGCTGGGTGGCCGATTACAACCACCCCCACAGCTGGATGGCGACGTTCTTGTCCTACAGCCCCAACAACCCCTCCCAGTGGTCCGACCCGGCCTTCGATGCCTTGTTGCACCGGGCTGCGGCTACCGCCGATGAGACCGCTAGCATCAAGCTCTACCGCCAGGCCGAGACCATGGCCTTGGCCGCCATGCCGCGGATGCCCGTCTACTTCTACACCAAGTCGACGCTCGTCAAACCCTACGTCAAGGGCTTCTACGAGACCCCCAACAACTCCCATCTCATTCGCTGGATGTGGATCGATCCCGCCTGGTGTGACCACCGCGAAAACGAGCCCGCCGTTGCGCCCCGCGAGCTGCCCGCGCCTGGCAGGATCGGTCCATCATGACGCTCTTCATCGTCAAGCGGTTGTTGGGGATCGCGGTGACGCTGATGCTCATCATCACCGTGGTGTTCTTCCTCGTGCGGCTCGCGCCTGGGGGGCCCTTTGACCAGGATCGTCAGGTTCCCGCCGAGGTGACCGCGGCGCTCGACGCCAAGTACCACCTAGATGATTCGCTGCCCCAACAGTACCTCGACTTCATGGCCGATCTGGTGCTGCGCGGCGATTTGGGGCCTTGTTTCAAATACCCAGGCCGAACGGTGAACGAGCTCATCGCCCAGAGCTTACCGGTGTCCATGCAACTAGGCGTCTTGGCCATGCTGCTGGCCCTGGCGATTGGGATTCCGTTGGGGATCATCGGCGCCACCCGACAGAACAGCTGGGTCGACACCTTGGCGATGAGCGCATCGATGGTGGGCTTGTCGATTCCCCGCTTCGTCCTGGCGCCGCTGTTGGTGCTCGTCTTCGGCATCAGTCTGTACTGGCTGCCAGTGGCCCGTTGGGAGACCTGGCGCCACATGGTGCTGCCCGTCTTCTGCGCAGCCTTGCCCACCGCGGCCTATGTCGCCCGACTGACTCGTGGCGGGATGCTCGAGGTGATCCATTCGGACTTCATCCGCACCGCTCGTGCCAAAGGTCTGACCGAGTCACGGGTCATCCTCCGTCACGCGCTCCGAGGCGGTCTGTTGCCGGTGGTCAGCTTTCTCGGTCCCGGCTTCTCAGGCCTCTTGGTCGGTTCGCTGGTGATCGAACGTATCTTCAACATCCCTGGCATGGGCCGCTACTTCGTCGAGGCCGCCCAGAACCGGGACTACAACATCGTGATGGGCATCACGCTGGTCTACGGGACCCTGCTGATGGTGCTCAATGCGGTGGTGGACCTGGCCTACGCGTGGCTCGATCCGCGGGTGAAGCTCGAGGAGCCATGACGCGTCCCGCAGAGCCAACCCCTCGCCGGCCCCAGTCACGGGGCAGTGAGCGAGACGCCCTGGTCGACACCGAGGTTACCGGTGACCTGGAGCAGATCGGTGGGGGCCACAGCCTATGGAGCGATGCCTTCCGAAGGCTGAAGAAGAACCGCGCTGCCTTGGTCTCGGCGGTGATCCTCGGGGCCATGTTGCTCGGCTGCATCGTCGTGCCCGAGCTCAGCCAATGGGACTACGCCAAGGCGGACCTCGAGATCGGTCCCACACCCCCATCAGCGGCCCACTGGATGGGCACGGATTACCTGGGCCGGGATCTGATGGTTCGGGTGTTTTTTGGCGGGCGCATCTCCTTCGCCGTCGGGGTGATCGCCACTCTGGTAAGTTTCGTCATCGGCGTGACTTGGGGCGGCATCGCTGGCTACTTCGGCAAGCGCATCGACGGGCTGATGATGCGGCTGGTGGACGTGATGTACACCTTCCCGTTCTTGATCATGGTGATCCTGCTTCAGGTCTTCTTCGCCAACAAAGACGGGGCGCTGCATGAGCTGTTCAAGGCGTCGATTCGCCCCTTCGTCGAAGACGCCGCCGCCCCGTCCTGGTTCCCCATTTTTCAGATCTGCTTCATCTTCGCCGCCCTCGGCTCGATCTCTTGGCTGACCATGGCTCGCATCGTTCGAGGACAGGTCATTGCCTTGCGGGAGCAGCCCTTCGTGGAGGCGGCTCGGTCCATCGGCGTCGGGCATTGGGCGATCGTTTTTCGGCACCTGCTGCCCAACTCGCTCGGCCCGATCATCGTCTACACCACCCTCACCATCCCAGCGATCATGCTGACCGAGGCCTTCCTCAGCTTCTTGGGCTTGGGCACCCAAGAACCGCTGGCCAGCTGGGGGCTGCTGACCGCCGGTGGCGCCGAGACCATGGCCATCTACCCCTGGCTGCTCATCTTCCCAGCCCTGATGTTGGCGATCACGCTGTTCTGCTTCAACTTCTTAGGTGACGGGCTGCGCGACGCGCTCGATCCCAGAATGCGCAAGGACTGACCATGGCGCTGCTGTCGGTCCACAACCTCCAGACCCACTTCTTCACCGAAGCGGGCGTGGTGCCGGCAGTGGACGAAGTGAGCTTCGCCGTCGATCGGGGAGAAGTGCTGAGCATCGTCGGCGAGTCCGGGTCGGGCAAGAGCGTGGCCTGTCTCTCGATCCTCGGGCTGGTGCCTGATCCACCTGGGCGGATCGTCGGTGGCGAGATTCTGTTCCGCTCCCGCGACGGGGACGAGCCAGAGGACCTCCTCGAGGTCTCCAAGAGGCGTCTCCAACAAATCCGTGGAGACCGCATTGCGATGGTCTTTCAGGACCCCATGACGTCCCTCAACCCCTACCTGACGGTGGGCACCCAACTGGTCGAGGTGTTGGAGGTGCATCAAGGGCTGACCGGCACGGCGGCAAGACGACAGGTGGTCGAGATGCTCGGCGAGGTCGGGCTGCCGGCGCCGGAGAGGCGCTTGCGGGACTATCCCCATCAGCTGTCCGGGGGGATGTGCCAACGGGTGATGATCGCCATGGCCTTGTTGTGTCAGCCCGATGTCCTGATTGCCGATGAGCCGACCACCGCCCTGGATGTCACCATCCAGGCGCAAATCCTGGCGCTGATCGACGAACGGAAGCGCTCCATGGGCCTGGCGGTATTGTTGATTACTCACGATCTGGGCGTGGTGGCCAAGATGGCCGACCGGGTCGCCGTGATGGTGGCCGGGCGGGTCGTCGAGCAAGGGAGCGTGGACGCCGTGTTTCGCAGGCCGCAGCATCCCTACACTCTGGCTTTGCTGCGCTCCATCCCCCGGATCGACGATCCGCGCGGCCGGCGCGCCCTGGCAGCCATCGAGGGGCTGCCGCCGGCCACCGGTGCGCTTCCCTCGGGCTGTCCATTCCACCCTCGCTGCGACCTGGCGATCCCCGAATGTGCCGAGCGGCGGCCTGCGGACCGTGAGCTCGAGGTGACCCTGGACGGTCACACCACCCCGCATCGGGTGGCCTGCCACCTCGAGGACCTCGGCGGGACCGAGAAGCGGTCCACCGACTCGCTGGACGAGGAGTCTTCTGGTGGCTGAGCCGTTGCTCGAGGTGACCGATCTCGCGGTGCACTTCCCGGTGCAACGAGGGCTGTTGCGTCGGCAGGTCGGCACGGTGAGGGCGGTCGACGGGGTCAGCTTCTCGCTAGCCGCGGGCCGCACCTTCGGCTTGGTTGGCGAATCAGGTAGCGGCAAGTCCACGACCGCCCGCGCCATCTTGCGGTTGGTGAAGATCACCGCCGGGAGGGTGCAGCTCGCGGGTCAAGACCTGGGCCAGCTGCGAGGCAGTGCCCTGCGCCGGGCGCGGCGCAACATGCAGATGATCTTCCAGGATCCCTATGCCAGTCTCGACCCGCGGATGACCTTGCTCGACATCGTTGCCGAGCCGCTGCGCACTCATGGGGTGGTGGCTGGGCGCAGCGAGGCCACCGCCAAAGTGATCGAGCTGATGGAGCAGGTGGGCTTGCCCCGCGCCTATCTCAGGCGCTTTCCTCACGAGCTGTCAGGGGGACAGCGACAGCGGGTAGGTATCGCTCGCGCGGTAGCCTTGCGCCCCAAGCTGGTCGTCGCTGACGAGCCGGTCAGCGCTCTGGACATGTCCATTCGTGCCCAAATCATCAACCTCCTGAACGAGCTGCAAGACACGCTGGGCATAGCCTATTTGCTGATCGCCCACGACTTGGCGGTCGTCCGTCACAGCTGCGACGAGATCGGGGTGATGTATCTCGGACGAATCGTCGAGCGCGCCACGGCCGGGCGGCTCTTTGCCGAGCCATCCCATCCTTACACCCAAGCGTTGCTGGCGGCGGTGCCGGTCCCTGATCCGGTGGCAGAGCGTCGGCGCGGCCACGTCGTGCTCACCGGCGAGCCGCCGAGCGCACAGGCCCCGCCAGCGGGATGTGCCTTCCACACCCGTTGTCCTCACGTCCACGAGGCTTGCGACACCAAGCGGCCGGCGCTGCAAGAGCGGTCCCCTGGCCACTGGGTGGCGTGTCATCTGGAGACAGCCCCGTGAGCCAAGAGAAGTCCATGATGCTGCTTCTGTTGCGTCGTGCCCTGGTCGTCCTGGCCAGCGTCCTGGTCGCCTGGGGCGCCGTCGGTTGCGAGTCTTCCAAGACGGAGGGCGGCGATTTGCGGGGCGTCTTCGACCGTAAGCCGGTGGCTTCGGGGGTGAGCGCCAGCGCGGTCGCCACGGCCAAGCCCAAAGGCTCAGCTGATGCAGGTCCGCGCATTGCGCCGCTCACCCGCAAACCACCGGCAGGACCGTGCCTGCCACCGAGCGGAAATCCCGTAGCGAAGCTGGGTCGTGTGGCTCGGCGTCCGGCCTGTCGCCGCGCCCGGGTGATGGAGTGGCAGGATGAGAACGGCATGCCCCGCTACGCCTGCTTGTTTGCCCATCGAAAAAGTAGCGAGCGCGCGCCGCTGCCGTTGGTCCTGTTCTTCCACGGGGAAAGCGACAGTCCGACCGCCGTCCACCGTAAGACGAAGCTCAGACGCCACTATGGTTCTCTCGATCTGACGGGCGATCCTCACCACCCCGGGTTCTTGATCCTCGCGCCTCAGGGCAGACGCATAGCCGGGCGAATCGCCTTCGACACCGACCATGTTTCGGTGGCCAATGTGGACGTTCTGACGGTCGACCATTTCGTCGAGGTGCTCCTGTCCGAGGGCATCGTCGACCACCGGCAAATCTATGCGATGGGCGAGTCTGGCGGCGGGGCGATGGCCGCCCTTTACGCCATGTTGCGTCCCCGCCGCATCGCAGCTTTCGGGACCTACGGCGCCGCCCCATCTCAGCTGGTGTGGAGTTGCGAGGGTCGCCCCCCCCCTGCGGCCATCGTCTACCGCGCCTGTGACGCGGTCACCCCTTGTGCTGACGTGGAGCAATGGCTCGGCGCCAGGCAAGATGCTCGGGCCCCGACGCTGGCGGTGCGGCTAGGGGCCGGCAAGGCCACCGAGCCGACCTGCGTGCTCAGCAAGAATCGCTGCCGAGTGAAAAAGGGGACCGCCAACCACAACCGCTGGCCCAAGGGGAGAGAAACGGAAATGCTGGAATTTATGAGCCGATACAGTTTGGCGGGCCCGGCAGGTGGGATAATCGAGTGACCCCTCAAATTAGCGCTGTGAATTAACGCTGTCGATCCGCGGCAGCGCCGCACTATGGTGGGCTCAGTGCAAGAGGCAAGGTGGTCGAAGACGTCTTCGGGATCGTCGGCACAACCCTAGCGGGAACCTTCCACGTCGAGGAGGTGATCGCCGAGGGCGGCTTTGGTGTGGTGTACCGCGCTGAGCACGTAGCGTTCCGTGCTCCGGTGGCTCTCAAGTGCCTGAAAATACCGGGCACGGTCACCGAAGATCAGGTGAGCACCTTCGTGGAGAACTTCCGCGAGGAGGCCGAGATCCTGTTCCACCTGTCAGCCCAGATCCCCGAGGTCGTGCGGCCGCTACACGCCGACGCCATGACCTTCGATGACGGCACCTTCGTGCCTTATATCGCCATGGAGTGGATCGACGGTCGCCCGCTGGACTCGATCGTCATCGTCCGGCAGGACGAAGGGCTCAAGCCACTCAGCCTTCGTAAGGTCATCAAGCTGCTCACTCCAATCGCCCACGCGCTCCACAAGGCGCACCGATTCAAGGTACCAGGCGGCACTTTCGTGTCGGTGACCCACTGTGATCTGAAGCCAGAGAACATCGTCATTACCGAGCCTGACAACCCGGTACGAGCGAAGATCCTCGACTACGGCATCGCCAAAGCACGTGAGGCAGTGCGCCAGAACGTCGGCCGGATCACCGCCTCCGAGGCGCCCAAGCCCTTCACGCCGAGCTACGGCGCGCCGGAGCAGTGGGTCCCGAAGCGCTACGGCCAGAGTGGTCCCTGGACTGACGTTTGGGGCATGGCGCTCACGCTGGTCGAATGCCTCACCGGTGACCCACCGATCGAGGGGGACATGCACGCCATGATGGGAACGGCGCTCGATCCAGATCGCCGTCCCAGCCCTCGAACCGAAGGTGCGACGGTGACTGACGAGGTCGAGGCGGTGTTTCAGAAAGCCTTGGCGGTCGACCCGCGGGCCCGACACAAGACCGTCGAGGCGTTCTGGACTGATCTGGAGCGCGCCCACGGAGTGCCGTCGTCCTTCGAGCGGGCTCGAGTGCGCCGTGAGCGCCCGACCTTCGACGAGGTGACGGCCGACTCCCAGGCCCCTGGCGAGGTGGGCGAGGAGATGGCCGACCTGGGTTCAGGCGAGTACGGGGACCTGCTGCTCGAGGAGAGTCTGCTGCCGTTGGATTCGTCGCCACCGCCTGGCTCGGGGGCCTCGGAATTTCAGCTCGAGGCCGACGGTCTTGCCGAGGAGTTCGCCTTCGATGATGAGCTGAAGGCGAACGAGCTGGACAGTGTTCCGCCGGTCGCCGACCCGGGCCGTTTCGATCTGGATATCGATACCAGCGATGCTCCGCCGACGCGGGGCAGTCGACCCTTGGCGGCAGCAACCTCGGGGACCTGGCCCAACGTCGCCCAGCGGAGCACCGACGGCCGCCTGGAGGCACGATCAACGCCCCCTAAGCCACTCTCGACGCCGCCGATGCCTTTGTCGCCACCCAAGCGGACGCTGTCGGGTCAGCTTCGGGTACCCATCGTACTGGTCGGGCTCGGTCTGGTGGGCACGATCGTCGACATGACCCTGGCCAAGTCCATCGGCGGAACGCTGTGGCTCGGGCCGATCCGGCTCAGCTGGATCGCCATCGCGGTGTTTGCCCTGGGCATGGTCATGGCCTTCTGGAGCCTCGCGGGCGATAAGGACAGCGATTGACCACTGACCCACAGCAGCGGGCCGACCAGAGCGTCGCGAAACGTTTTTCCCGCCAGATGTGCGCCGCCACCTCACCTCAAGGCGTGCTCACCGATCCGTCGGTGGTGGGCGCGACTGCCGCCGTCTTGGCCATCATTGCCGTCGCGCTCTACCAGACGGTGCTCGCCCCAGAGCAGGTCTTCGTGATCTATGCGGCGGTCGCCTTGCCCGTCGTCCTCGCCGCGGCCGCTTGGCTGTCGCTGCTCGGCGCTCGAAAGAAGGTGGTGAGCTGGCTGGCCGGCCTTCCTTTCTCGGTAGAAAACGTGAACTCGCTGCTCAATGGTGTCGGGCAGAACCTCGTGATCCGCTTCGCTCAGCAGCCGCCGGACCGGGATGCGCTCAACGAGCGGCTCGAACGGATCCACCCGGATTGTTTCGCCCTCGAGTACGCTGCCGAGGAGCCTGAGGTCGAGGTGCGGGTCGGCGTGATCGATTCGAAGCTCAACCCTGCGAGCGCCACCCACCGTCGCTATGCCCGGGCCCGACGGTTGATCGACGAGGCCCTGGTCCCCATGTCTGAGGACCATCGGATTGAGGCGGTGTACGTCAGCTAGGCCGGTGTCGCGGCCCTCGGTTAGGGGCTTGTCGTTTCCAGCGACGTCCCCAATGACTATGGTTCACCGATGGACGGCACCGAGGCGGAGCGGCTGATCACCGATCTCGAGGCTCGCGGCATCGAGCGCGTCAAGGTCGGCGGCTTCGATATCGACGGGCTGTTGCGGGGCAAATACATCTCGTTGCGGAAGCTGCGTTCCGCGCTCCAAGGGGGCTTCGGGTTCTGCGACGTGATCTTTGGTTGGGACGTGGCCGACCAGCTCTACGACCAGCCGAGCGTCACCGGTTGGGATCGAGGCTACCCGGATGTCCAGGCGGTCTTGGATCCATCCACTCTGCGGGACGTGCCCTGGGAGCCTGGCGTGGCAGCGCTGCTCGTCGATTTCAGGGACGAGGCAGGGAAGCCCCACCCGGCCTGCGCACGGTCGTTGCTCAAGACCGTCCGAGACCGAGCCCGGTCGCTGGGCTTCGAGCCTCACTTCGCCTGCGAATACGAGTTCGTCCTGTTCAACGAGACTCCCGAGAGCTTGGCCCGGAAGGGCTTCACAGACCTCAAGCCCTTCGACGAGGGCATGTTCGGCTACTCGTGGGTGCGAAGCGGCCAGAGCCGGGAGCTGATGGCCGACATCATGAGCAGTTTGGGCGCCTTCGGCATAGAGATCGAAGGGCTGCACACCGAAACCGGCCCGGGGGTCTATGAGGCGGCGATTGCCGTCGATGACGATCTGCTGCGAGCGGCCGACAAGGCGGCGCTCTTCAAGGTCGGCTTGAAGCAGATCGCCCGGGAGCACGGCATCAGTGTGTCGTTCATGGCCAAGTGGAGCGGAGCGTATCCTGGCTGCAGCGGGCACCTTCATCAGAGTCTGTTCCAGGACGGCGAGAACGCCTTCCACAACCCAGGCGAGCGGACGGCAATGTCCCAGTGTATGCGTCATTACCTCGGCGGGCTCTGCGCGCTGATGCCTGATCTGACGGCTTTGGTGTCCCCCAACGTCAACTCCTACAAGCGCTACGTTCCAGGGGTCTGGGCGCCACTGACCGTGTCCTGGGGGCTAGACAATCGCACGGCGGCAGTCCGGGTCATCGGGCTCGACCAGCCCAAGGCCGCTCGGCTCGAGTTCCGGCAGCCCGCCTCGGACATCAACCCCTATGTGGCCATGGCGGCCAGCTTGGCCGCCGGGCTCTATGGCATCGAGAACGAGATCGAGCCACCTGACGAAACCAAAGGCGACGCGAGCGCCCAAGGCCCGCTCTTGCCGCGCACCCTGGCCGCAGCAACCGACAAGCTCGAGGCCAGCGAGGCCGCGGCCGCAATCTTGGGTGACCCCTTCGTGAAGCACTACGTCCACACCCGCCGCTGGGAGCTGCAGCAATTCGACCGAGCGGTGACGGACTGGGAGCTTCGTCGCTACTTCGAAGCGACCTGACGGGCTGGCTCACAGGCAGCGCGTTGCTGGTCTCGTTCGGTGGTCGGGCCCGCCAGCCGCTCCCTTGCGTTATGCTCATCGAACTATGACGGACACGGCGAGCTGGAACTTCCCCACTAAGATATTTTTCGGTGCAGGTACCGCCGGGAAGGCGGGATCGGTGCTGGCCGAGCTAGGGATCGGCAAGGCGCTGATCGTGACCGATCCGGGGGTGCGGGATGCCGGCTTGCTGGCACCGGTGACGGCGGGTCTGGACGGGGCAGGGATCGGTTATCAGGTGTTCGACGGTGTGGCCGGTAACCCGGTCGAGGCCCAGGTCGTCGCTGGGCGCCAAGCCTATCTGGACGCGGGTGCCGCCGCACTGGTCGCCCTTGGCGGTGGCTCGCCCATCGATGTGGCCAAGGCCATCGCTCTGGTCGTGAACCACCGCGAGCCCCTGGAGGTCTACGACGACGCTACGGGAGGGGACCGCCACATCACCGAAGCGGTGCCGCCTATCGTGGCGCTGCCGACCACGGCCGGTACGGGCAGTGAGGTGGGCCGGGCAGGGGTGGTCACCCTCACCGCGACGGGCCGCAAGACGGTGCTCTTTTCGCCGAAGTTGCTGCCCCGAGTGGCCATCCTCGATCCCGAGCTGACCCGAACGATGCCGCCGTTCATCACCGCCGCCACCGGTTTCGATGCCCTGGCACACTGTCTCGAGGCCTATGTGTCCCAAGGGGACCACCCGCTGTGCGACGCCATCGCCTTGGGCGGTATTGGGCTCGTCGCCCGCTCCTTGGAGCGGGCTGTTGCAGACGGCGACGACATCGCGGCCCGGGGCGATATGCTCAAGGCTGCCATGATGGGTGCCGTGGCCTTCCAGAAGGGCCTAGGCGCCTGTCACTCCCTCGCTCACCCCTTGTCGAGCGTCTGTGGGCTCCATCACGGGTTGGCCTGCGCGCTGTGTTTGCCCGCCGTGGTGCGCTTCAATCTCGGGGCGCCCGGCTTGGGTGAGCGCTTCGCCGAGGTGACCCGACTGTTGACCGGGGCGCCCGAGGCTGACCGGTGTGCAGGTGCCTTGACCGAGCTTCGCACCCGATTGGGACTGGGCGCTGGGCTCACCGCGGCAGGAGTGGATCCAGGGGTTCTGGACCAGTTGGCCGACGATGCCATCGAGGACGGGTGCCACCGGTCCAACCCCCGCCGGTGCTCGCGGGATGACCTCTTAGGTCTGTACCGCGACAGCCTATGACGGCACCGCGACAGCCCATGACGGGTCCGGGTCCCCGGCCACAGCGGCAGCCGCGCTCGCTGACGAGCTGGTCCGGCTGGTGGCGTCACCGCCCGGGCGGGGGGCGATGCCATCCGTCGAATTGGGAAAGCGGCCCCGGCGATGCTAGCGTTACAGGGTTTTCCGTGTATTTCATCGGGACCTAGGCGTGCTGACTGCGAAAGAGCTGGTCTCCAAAGTGGAGGCCTATCATCCAACCGCCGACTTGGAGTCGATCCGGCGCGCTTACACTTTTGCCAAGACGGCCCACGACGGCCAGATGCGCAAGAGCGGCGAGCCCTATTTTACTCACCCGCTCAACGTGGCCAGCATCATCACCGAGCTGCGGCTCGATGGGGCCAGCGTTTGTGCAGCGCTGCTCCACGACGTGGTGGAAGATACCGACGTCACGAGCGCTGATCTGGAAGGGGAGTTCGGCTCGGAGATCTCGTTCCTGGTCGACGGCGTTACCAAGCTGAGCAAGATCGACTTCACCTCCCGTCAGGACCGGCAGGCCGAGAGCTTCCGCAAGATGGTCGTCGCCATGGCGCGAGACATTCGGGTGCTGGTGGTCAAGCTATGCGACCGGCTCGACAACATGCGCACCCTCAAGCACATGTCCGAAGAGGGGCAGGAGCGCATCGCAGGCGAGACGATGGACATCTATGCCCCCCTCGCCAATCGGCTCGGCATCGCTCGATTCAAAGAGGAGTTCCAAGACCTCGCTCTCAAATACCTTCACCCGGAGGCCTATTCGGAGACTGCGCGCCGCGTTGCGGCCACGGCACCCGCGCGGGACGCCCACATCCAGGAAGTGTGCCGGCTCTTGGCCAACAAGCTGGCGCGACAGGGCTTCGCAGCCAAGGTCAGCGGCCGGGCCAAGCACCTTCACTCGATCTATCGCAAGATGCACGACCGGCACTGCGAGTTCGACCAGGTCTACGATGTGACGGCCTTTCGGGTTCTGGTCGAGTCGGTCGCCGACTGCTACGCCGCGCTGGGCGTGGTGCACTCGATGTGGACGCCGGTGCCGGGGCGCTTCAAAGACTATGTCGCGCTGCCTAAGCCGAACATGTACCAGGCCCTCCACACGACCGTCTTCGGGCCTGGCAAACAGCGGATCGAGATCCAGATTCGGACCCACGAGATGCACCACGTGGCTGAGCGCGGCATCGCGGCGCATTGGCGTTACAAAGCCTCGGGTTCAGGAGGTCTGGATCCCAAAGACGCGGCTCAGTTTGCCTGGCTGCGCCAGTTGATGGAGTCTCAGACCGAGCTCAAAGACCCGGCCGAATTTCTCGAGAGCGTCAAAGTCGACCTGTTTCAGGATGAGGTCTACGTGTTTACGCCCAAGGGCGAGGTGCGCGCCTTCCCGCGAGGGGCCACCCCCATCGATTTCGCCTACGCGATCCACACCGAGCTGGGCAACCACTGCTCTGGCGCACGAGTGAACAGCGCCGTGGTGCCCTTCAGCTACCGGCTCCACAACGGCGACTTGGTCGAGGTGCTGACCAATCCGGCTCAGCGACCCTACAAAGAGTGGCTCGACTGGACCGTCACCTCCCGGGCCCGATCTAGAATCCGGAGCCACCTCAGGCAGCTGCAGCGGGACAAGTCGCTCAAGCTGGGGCGCGAGCTGCTGGAGAAGAATGCCGCGGCCGCCGACATCAGCCTCGCCAGGCTGAAGAAGAACGCCGAGCAGCTCGAGACCCTGGTCAGTCGTTTCGGCGTCAGGAGCTTCGATGACCTGTGCGTCAACATCGGCTACGGCAAGCTCAAAGCCAACGTGGTCATCGACTACCTGGCCCCTGGTGCCAAGCAGGACAAAACACCACCGCCGCCAGCGATTCGCCAAGGCCGTATCGAGGCCTTCGTGCGACGGGTGACCGGTCGCAACTCCCACGGCATCCTGCTCAACGGTGTCGACGATGTGTTGGTTCGCTACACCAAATGCTGCAACCCCTTGCCTGGGGATGAGATCGTCGGCTTCATGACCCGCGGTCGGGGGATCACGGTGCATCGACGGGAGTGCCAGAAGGCCTTCGAGGCCGATCCGGTCCGACGGGTCGCCATCTCTTGGGATCCGAAAGCGAAGATCAATCGACCGGTGAAGGTGACGGTCATCACGGCCAACCGTCCGGGCATTCTCGCGACGGTAGGCCACACCTTTCACGAGTTGGGCATCAACATCACCGAGGCGACCTGCCGCGCCGGGGACGACGGGCGAGCCACCAACATCTTCACGTTCATGTGCCGCGATCTCGGCCAATTGAAGGGCGTGGTGCGGCACCTGCAGAAGATCGAAGGCGTGGTGGAGGTCGACCGGGTGTGAGCCCGCTGTGGGTCGGGCTGCGCTGCGAGCGCCCGGTCAGCTGAGCTCGAGGTCCCGCAGCGCCCGAGATAGGGCGCGTCCTCGGTCGCCGTCTGGACGATGACGGGCTGCGATGTCTTGCACCTGGCGCACCAGGGCCGAGACCTCCCGTTGCCGGACCACTCGGTCCCGATCCACTCGATCGCAATAATAGGTGCGACAGCCGAGCGGGCGAGCCGCATAGACCACGCAGCGCGCCTGTGGGTCAAGCAGCGGACAGGTTCGCTCCTGAGCCCGCGTGATGGCTCCCGATAGTGGGGCGGCGCGCCGCTTTTCCTTCAGCGGGCCGCCACGGGCCGCGACCGCTCGCGCGATGGCGCACAGCTCGATGGAGGTCACATAGGGCTCTCGACCGGTCACAGCAAATCGGCAGCACTCGGTGGTGCCGGGACAGTGGTGGTCGCCGAAAGCCGCCGCCACCTGCTGCCACACCGACTGAAGCTCGGCGAGGAGCGCTTGCTCCGCTTTGGTTTGTTGGGGACCTTTGCGCGCCATGCTGCTGGTGTTGCTTGACTTTCCGATGATCGAGGGTTACTTCCCGGCACTACTGCGGGAGTAACTCAGTGGTAGAGTGCGACCTTGCCAAGGTCGACGTCGCGAGTTCAAATCTCGTCTCCCGCTCCAAGGCTCAGCCACCAGGATACCCCCTGGGCAGCAAGGCGCTTCGTTTTCGAACGTGGCGCCTTTTGCTTTGGTGCCCTGGTGATAGGCGCAGGGAGCCGGGCCTTGGGGGCGCCCTCGTGCGCACCTCGGCCCTGGCGAGCGTGCTAAGGTCGCGGCCATGGCTGCACCGCTGCACGAGCGAATGAAGGGCGTCGCCGAGACGCTGCAACAGCAGTTCATCGGCAAGGACGAGGTCATCCGACTCATGAGCGTGGCGGTCGTGGCGGGCGAGCACTGCGTCTTGCTCGGGCCGCCAGGCACAGCCAAGAGCGCCCTGATCCGCACGATGGCCCAGCTGGTCCAAGCCAACTACTTCGAGTACTTGCTGACCCGCTTCACCGAGCCCAACGAGCTGTTCGGCCCGGTGGACATCAACGCGTTCCGCGAGGGGGTCTATCGCCGCAACACCAAGGGGATGCTGCCCGAGGCGGAGATCGTCTTCTTGGACGAGATCTTCAAAAGCAACAGCGCCATCCTCAATTCGCTGTTGACGCTGCTGAACGAGCGGCGCTTCGTGAGTGGCGGCTCGACCATCGACTGCCCGCTCATCAGCGTTTTTGGCGCGTCCAACGAGGTGCCTAGCGATGAGACGCTAGGGGCCATTTTTGACCGCTTTTTGCTCCGGGTGCAGTCCGACAACCTGGATGCCTACCACTTCAACGAACTGTTGATACGAGGCATCAGCTGGGAGGTGCGGCAGGCGGAGGGCAAGCGCCTGCAGCCCCTGGTTGCGGCTCACGAGCTCATCGAGCTGAGACGCCATTTCGGCCAGCAGATGCAGTTTTCGGACGAGTTTCTGTCGACCTACAAGGGGCTCGTGTTCCAGATTCGGGCCGAGGGAGTCAGCCTCTCGGACCGCCGCACCATCAAGCTGCTCAAGCTCTTCGCCGCCAGTGCTTATCTCGATGGCCGCGGACAAGCGGACACCAGTGACTTCTTCGTCCTCAAGCACATCTGGAACAACCACGACCAAGCAGCCTTGCTCGATGCCATCGTGCAGCCGGTGCTCGACACCTTCTATCGCGACCATCCCGAGCGACGGCGGGTGGGTGCAGTGGGCGTTGGCGTCGAAGCCTTGGACTCCGAGGTGGACCGGATTCGCCAGGTCATCACCGGCGGAACGGCGCTAGGAGACGTGCAGCTGTTCAGCCAGCTCAAGGCCTTGGGGGAGATCAAGAGCGCGCTGAGCACGCTCAGCGGTGACCACGCCCGCGGCCTCGAGAAGAGGGTCGATCAGCTGCTCGAGGCGTCGTTCCAGAGCGGTCGCTTCGCCCAGCTTTGACGCCACCGCGGCCGCCATGACGAGCCGTCCTGGCAGGCTTGGTGGCCCGTTCCGTGGGCAGACTCTGGGGCCGTACCCGCCGCGGTACGCCGTACTCCCGTTTCAGCTTCTTCAGCTCGTCGACGGTGAGCAAGCGCCACTGCCCAGGCCTGAGCCCCTCGGCATCGATGTCCGCAAAGGCTAGGCGGGCCAACCTCATGGTCTCGTGACCGAGGACTTCAGCGGTTCGGCGAATCTGCTGGTTGCGGCCTTCGCGCAGCGTGATCTCGAGCCAGGTCTTCTGTCCCTCGTAGCGCAGCAGACGCACCTTGGCCGGCAGTGTCCGCCCATCGTCGAGCTGTACACCAGAGCGCCACCGTTCCATCTGCTCGTCGCTCACCACGCCGGACAGCTTGACGACGTAGATTTTGGGGACTTTCTTCTCCGGGCGCAGCAGGGCCTGGGTGAGCTCCCCGTCGTTGGTCATCAACAACACGCCGCTGGTGCCATAATCCAGTCGACCCACCGGGTAGAGCCGCGCAGGGATCGACGCGACCAGATCGGCGACCGTCGGCCGGCCTTCTGGGTCCTTGACCGTCGAGACGCAGCCTCGTGGCTTGTGCACCAGCACATAGATGAAGTCTTCGTGAGCCAGGCGCCGACCGTCGACCTCGATGCGATCCTTGCGCGCATCGGCCTTGGTTCCCAGTTCGACGACCTGTTGGCCGTTCACGCGAACGCGGCCGGCAACGATCAGCTCTTCGGCCTTGCGGCGAGAGCTGACGCCGGCCCGGGCGATGATCTTTTGCAGGCGCTCGAGCGGCATCCTTGCCTAGGCGTTCAGCCTTCGGCTTCCTCCTGAGCCTCGCGGCGCCGGCGATCCATGTCCTTCTTCTTCTTCTCTTCGTCGAGCTCTCGCTTCTTTTCCTCTGCCTGCTCCGTCTCGCGCCGCCAGTCGGTGTCGTGATCCCAGCGGTCCACCCGCTCGTCACCGTCTACGTCCACACCCATCCGCTCCAGGCGGCCCTTGCGGTACATCTCCCAGACGTCTGGCTTGGTGTCGAAGTTGGTGTCTCGCTTCACGCGGCTGAGGTCACCGCCGATGAAGATCTTCCACTCGTCAGGCTCGCCGTCGTGGTTCTTGTCCAGTCTCACCTCGGACAAGCGTCCTTTGGCAAAGAAGTTCCACGTGTCGATCTTGCCGTCGAAGTTGGTGTCCGCGCGCTCTTCTTTGCTCTGGCCTTCGTCGTTGTAGGTCCGCACGACGTCCTTGAGCCCATCGAGATTGGTATCCACCTCCCGACAGACCAAGATCTTGCGACGGTCCGAGCCGACGCCGAAGACCTTCCATACCCGGCGCACGTTGGGTTGGATGGCGCCGGGTCCGGCGGTCTCACCGACCTCGAGGCTCTTTATTCCCTTGAACTCACAAAGGGCTCGGTCATCGATGATGGTGCCATCGGCCCGACGCTGGGCGACCAGTCCACCTGGACTCTGGGGCCCTTTCGTTTCATCAGAGGCGCAGCCCAGCGCCACGAGAGCCAGCGCCGGGAGACCCAGCGCTAGGAGGCAGGGCGCGCAAGTCAGGATCAGCCGCGACGGCCAGAATCGAGTTGTCGCGACTGGCGGGACAGGACGCTCATTTTTCCTCGCCATCATTCGCCCTCCTCGCTCGCTTCAGGGCTCTCGGGCTCGTCGGGCTCTTCGTCTGAAGAGTAAGCCTCGTCGGGCTCGTCGGTCTTGGCTGGTTCGGTCGTCGCTTTCGGTGGGGGCGTCTTGCCGTCAGCGCAGAGATCGATCTGCGAGTCTGGATCCGGTTTTCCATCACCGTCACCATCGGTGACTACGACGGCACAGCGGGGCTGGTCCGGCCGGGTGAACGACCACCACTGATCGACGAAACCATCACCGGTGGAGTCGCGCTCCTCCTTCGCGAGCCGCCCGCTCTGGTAATAATCCCAGGTGTCGAGTTTCCCGTCGTTGTTGGTTTCCCTCTCTCGGCGGACGATTTGCCCTCCTTCGTAAAAGGAAATCTGGTCGGGCCTCGTGTCCCGGTCGAAGCCGCTCTCGCGACGTCGCAGTTGACCGGCTTCATCGAAGTAGCTGTACACGTCGATGACCTTGTCCATGTTGAGGTCGACGGCCCGACAGAGCTCGCGCCCGCCTTTCATCACCCTCACGATGTCCGGTGAGCCGTCGCCATTGCCATCGGTCGAGTTGGCTCCACTGGCTCCCAGATCACACTCCTCGTGGACCATCTCGGTATTCCGCCGCGCTGAGGCCGCCTTGTTCGGGTCTTTCGGGCCTTCTTGAGTGCTGCTCGGACAACCTCCGAGGGCCAAGAGGGCAGCGCAGGTCAGCAGCCCGCCACCCAAGGTCCAGGGTTGATAGAGCCCTTGGGGCCGATTAGCCATCCGGGGAACCATCCGGTAATAGAGTTGAAGCACCGTAGGAAGAAGCTCGATCTGCCGTGACATCGCGTGCAATACCCCCGCAGGGCGCCAACCGCCGCGCCGGTCTCATCGTCAGGACCCAGGGAGCCTAGTCTAGCGCACAGCTAGCAATCAAGGCGCTAGCCGCTCTCGAGCCGCCTGTAACTCGCCGCGAAGGGCCCTGCAAACGTATTGACAACATACGTAGCATCATCTAGGGTAACGCGTTGTCACGTACCTGTAAGTCCACAGCGCTTGGGCCATGCCATGTGCCCAGGTTTGTCCTCTCAGTTTCGGCTGAGCCGGCCCCTCTGTTTGTCTTCGCATCAGCGCTCCAGTCGGAGAGGGCCGCCATTCTATGATTAGGGTGGGGGATGGTCCAATCCATCCTCGAAGGACGACGCTCTCGCAACCCGAGTGAAAACGAGTAGGTTCATGTCGCGCAAGAAGATCTCGACAACCATCTACATCACGCCGGGGCAGTCTGAGCGACTCAAGATGCTTCATGAGCGCACCAAGGTCCCTGTGGCGGTGTACATCCGCGAGGGCATCGACATGGTGCTGAAGCACTACGAGCACTTGCTTCCGGGACAGTTGACGCTCGAGGAAAGCAACTCCCCCTCGAAGAAGGCCTGAACTGGTCCGTGACCACGACCAGAATCGGCAACTACGGGTTCGGGGCGCGCCTGGGCATCACGCGCTACCAGCTCGACAACGGGCTTGGCCTTTTGGTGCTCGTCGACCCTAGCGCCCCGGTGGTCTGCTATCAGACCTGGTTCGCAGTGGGCTCGCGCCACGAGCATGAGGGCAAGACCGGCATCGCCCATCTGCTCGAACACTTGATGTTCAACGAGACCCGCAACCTTCCCTACGGTGAGTTCGACAAGCAGGTCGAAGCCGCGGGGGCAGAGAGCAACGCCGCCACGTTTCTCGACTGGACCTTCTACACGGTGAGCCTGCCCGCGGACGCCCTGCCGCTCATCATGACGCTCGAGTCGGAGCGGATGTCCAACCTCGTGCTGCGAGATCCCCAAGTTCAGAGCGAACGGGAGGTGGTGGCCAACGAGCGGCGGCAAACCGTGGACGACGATGTGGATGGCGCGGTGACCGAGCGGCTCTACAAGGAAGCCTTTCGGCGCCATGGCTATCGCTGGCCGACCATCGGTTTCATGGCCGACATCGAAGGGTTGACCACCGCGGACTGTCGCCGCCACTACGACACCTATTATGCCCCCAACAACGCAACGCTGGTCGTCGTGGGGGACCTGGACGAGGCCGCCTTGTTGCGCGCCGCCGAGGAACACTACGGGCACCTGCAACCATCGGAAATTCCCGCAGAAAACGCCGAACCCGAGCCTCCGCAGACAGCCGAGAGGCGCCTCTCGATGCGCCTCCCGACCGCTAGCCCAAAGCTGGTGATGGGTTACCGCTGCCCGGCCTTGGGTGACGCCGATCACCCGGTCCTCGTGCTGCTCAACGAAATCCTGTTCGGCGGCCGGGCCTCGCGGGTGCATCGCCGGCTGGTGCAAGAGCTCGAGCTCGCCAGTGAGGCGCACGGCTCGGTCGGGCACTTTCGCGACCCGTCGCTCTATGACATCTACATCGCGGCGCGCCCAGGTCAGGACCTCGCACCGGTACAGGCAGCTCTCGATGCCGTGTTCGAGCAGGTCGTTGCCGAGTCGGTGACCGAAGCCGAGCTCGAGCGCGCCCAGGCGCGAGTCGAGCTAGCGACCTTGCAAGGCCTCGAGACGGCCTCTGGCAAGGCGGAACAGATCGGGTTCTACGACACCGTGTTGGGTGAGCCAGGCGCCCTCTTTGGGCGGCTCGACGCCTTTCGCAGTGCAACTCGTGAGGCCATCCATGAAGCCGCCAAGCGCTATCTGATGCGGCAATCGCGAACGGTCATCGAGCTGGTCCCCGAGGAAGGTGACGGTCCGTGACGACGCTGCTGGTCGAGAGCAGTCACGCCCTGCCTTTGGTGACCATTTCCGTCACCTTTCGGGTCGGCGCCGTCCACGACCCACTCGATGGCGATGGCCTGGCGCGGCTGACGGCGCGGATGCTTCGCCGGGGCTGTCAGGGCAAGACGGCCGAGCAGATCGAGGAGGAGATCGCGCGGCTCGGCGGTGCCGTCTTTGCTCATGCTGGCCTCGGCACCAGCTCCGTCGGCTGCGAGGTCCTGGTGCGCTCAGTCGACCTGATGACCGATCTGCTCCGTCGTCTAGTGTCCACCCCGACCTTCGATGCCGACGAGTTGGGCAAGCTCAAGCGGCAGGCCCAGGCCGAGATCGTGACCGCCCGGGACAACGACACGGTCCTGGCGGCCCGCGGCCTCCGACGACACCTGTTTGCCGACCATCTCCATGGGCGCCGCGTCGCAGGCACCTGCGGTACCATTGCCCAGCTCACGGTCGCCCAGTTGCGGGAGTTCCACCAGCGGCATTACCACCGGGCCAACGCGCTGATTTCCATTAGCGGGGACGTGACCGCCGCCAAAGCGAGCGCCATCGCCGAGCGACTGCTCGAGGCACTTGCAGATGGGCAGCCCACGTCCTACCCGGCCAAGGCGCCTGAGCCGGCGGTAGGGCGCAATCTGGTGATCATCGACAAGCCCGATCGGACCCAATCACAAATTATCATCGGCACTTTGGGAACCCACCCAAAGGACCCAGATCACATCGCGCTGCTAGTAGCCAATACGGCTTTTGGAGGCACCTTTACCTCCCGCTTGACCCACGAGATTCGCTCCCAGCGCGGCTGGTCCTACGGCGCATCGTCCCATCTGCCCAGCGGGTTGCTTCGTGAGGCCTTCTCCATGTGGACTGCCCCAGGAGCGGATACGGCGGCCGCCTGCCTGACTCTCGAGCTCGAGCTGCTGGCCCAGTGGCGGGACAAGGGCATCGATGCTGACGAGCTGGCCAAGTGCCAGCAGTATCTGTGCCGCTCTTACGCCTTCGAGATTGACACGCCCAAGAAGCGGCTCGCCCAGAAGATCGAGCGTGAGCTACTCGACTTGCCCGAGGACTTCCACCGCCGCTACGTCGAGCAGGTCGGGGATGTCACCTTGGATGAGGCGAATCTGGCGATCCAACGACGCATTTCCGACAGCGCTCTGTGGGTGAGCGCGGTGGCCACCAACACGGCGATCGGCGACGCCCTCAGAGCGGCGATCCCCGATCTTCAGCAGACGCTGGTCGAGCCCTTCGACTTGGAATGAGCCGGTAAGTCTGGGGGCGAGGTGCTGGTCTGGGGGCGAGGATCGAGGCGCGTGGGGGAAGGGGGCTCGGGGAGGATTTCGCTTCCGCTTCCGCCACGTGCACGCACCCGAGAACGGGCCCGAGCCCGTTCCGCGCCCGATGGTTTGGTCTAGGTCGTGGGCGGAACTTCGCGAAACGCGAACTTGTGGGTCCGACCTCAGGGGATGGCCAACCGGGTCTGTGCCATGCTTACTGGCCTCATCCGGCGGTGCAGCCGGTAGCCCTACGGGCCACAGCAGAGCCCCAGGCGGGCCGCCGGCTGGCCCGCAGCCCGCAAGCCCGCAGGATGTCAGTAGCTCAGCTTGAAGAGCATGGCGCCGATGCGCCTGAGCTTCTCTTGCTGCTCGATGCTGCCCGAGAGCGAGACACAGTCGAGCACCGCACAGCATTCGCCCGCTGAGCCGAGCGCCGTCAACAGCTTGCTCTTGCCCACCACAGTCCCCTTCTTGGAACATCCCTCGGCGATGTTGCACACCACCGAGTCAGACGCCCGCAACCCTTGGTCACGCAAGTGAGAC
>JAUVCD010000391.1 GCA_030590865.1 Myxococcales bacterium
GTCTCACGGACCGCGAGGGCCAAGGCGCAGCTGTTCGCCTGGCGCCGCTTGGCGATGCGAGTGGCCAACTGGGTCGCCTCTTTGCCCCCCATCAACTGGCCGGCAGCGTCCTTCCGCGTGGCTAGCATCTTGGCGCCATCGGCGAGCCGCCAGGCGCAGACGCGCGCCATATGCGGTGCCGTGGGGATCGATTGGTCGTCCGCTGCCCCGGCGTCGGCCACCTCGGGAAGTCCGAGAGCCCCCTTCTTGTCGACCTCCGACGCTGGCTCGTCCACGACGACCAAGAAGTACTTGGCCCGCTGCAATAGCTCCGCTGCCGCCGGCAGGTCGTACTTGTTGATGGCATTGAAGGTGGCCACCGTGCCGCGCACGGCCAGCTTCTTGGTGAGGTCCTGTACGTCAGCCGTCCACTCGTCGGTCATCACGTACATGGTCCGGTAGGCCAAACGCAAGTTGTAGGGCTGCGAGTACTCGGAGCAGTGCTGGTAGTCGTTGCAGAGCTGTCCCTTGGCGCAATCCCCCGTCGTGCGGCACTCGGGCCCAGCAATGGGGTGGGGGTTGTTGACGAGCAGCAAACAAGACGTGAACCCGTCATGAAGCGACTTGGTGGCCGCCTCGCGGATCGACTCGGGGCTGGTGGCCACCCCTTGCGCCAAGCGCAGATAGATCCCCGGCATGGTGCGGAAGTCCCAGTCATCGACCAGCTTCTCCGCAACCACTTCCTTGAAGTCCTTGGCCGCACATTCGACCGTCCAGCCCTCGATCTTGCCACGCAAGGGAAACCAGCGAGGGCCGAGCTGCTCTTTGACTGCCCGCTGACGGGACAGCAGCTCGTTGCGCATCTTGTTGATCTCGCCCTGTTCGAGCTTCCACCAGAGGATGATGCCGGCGGCAATGCAGACCGCCGCCCACTTCCAAAAACGGACAGGCATCCACTGCCTCATGCCTCGTTCCTGGCGGGCCTGCAGAATGGACGGCAGGCCTAGCTGACGAGGCTCAGCAGGGGCCTCCTTGGTCCTGGATCCTGAAACGGGAGGCTTGGACGTCACAGCATCACCCAAACGCCGAGCTGTCGGCTCGAGTCAAGCTGACTCGGCAGAGGACTCAGCAACGCATTGGTCGGCCGCACCCAGCCGCCGGTGACCCAGCCACAGGTGACCCAGCCGCCGGTGACCCAGCCGCTGATGACTAGTCGGCGGGCCGGGCACGCTTGCGCACCATGAAGCTGATGTTCGGGTAGCCCGCGTAGGCCGCGGTCTGGAACACGCTCTTGACCACCAAGGCCGGCACGGCCTCGTCGACCTGGAGGATGCACACGCCGGGGAACGGCTTGTTGGGATGGAAGCTCTTCCACAGCTCGCGCTTGCGCTTGAGCAGGTCGAACAGCTCGTCCACCTTCTGCATGCGGCCGAGGTCCTCGATGGCACGGGTGGAACCGGCCAGATGACCATCGACGAGCACCTGGTTACCATTCACCGCCACCATCGGCGCCTCGATAACCGACTCGGCGTTTTCGGCCGAGGGAAGCTTGATGTTCTTGTCGACCCCGATCTCACCGGAAGCAGAGAAGCTCATCAGCAAGAAGATGACCGTCACCATGAGGAAGTCGATGAAGGGAATCAGGGCGAGCTCGGCGTTGACCGCCTTGCCTCCGTGCCCCGTCACCTTCCGCCACACGAAGTGGAGCGGCACCTTGTGCATCAGGACCGCGCCCGGCATCTTGATCGTGTGGGCGTGTTTGTCGTGATGCTTATGCTGCCGTGATGCGCCAACGCTCATCTTGAATCCTCCACCTAATCAACGCACCGAGAATGACATGTTGAACACGGGAATCAGCTGCATCTTCCCGCCTGCTCCCGACAGCTCGCGCTTGGTGTCATAGAGCGCGTCTAGCACCGCGATGATGTCTCGGAAGGGAAGACCGTTATCGGCGTGAATCACGGCCTGGTCGAGCTTCTTGTCGCTGGCATCCTGATGCCCGCCGTGGAGCTTCCACTCCTCACCGAGCTTCTTGGCCAGGTCGGCATATTTGATGAGATCGCCGGTCGGCTCTGGCTTGGGCACCTTGGTCTCGCTGACCACCGTTGACCCCTGCTTCCACACCAAGGAGAAATCAGTCTCGAGAATGTGCAGATGAAGCACCTTCTCAGGAGTCTGCGGCGTAATCTCCTTCTGCGGATCCGGCGGCCCTGGGATCTGCGCGTTCGCGTTGATCCGCGAGAACGAAACCCACACCGCCGTGATGAGCAGAAACGCAACCGTTACGAGCAAGAAGTCAATGAACGGAATCAGCGCCAGCTCTTGGTTCACCGGGCGCTTGCCTTTGCCTCCTGAATCAACGCTTACTCCACCCATCTTTCGCCTCCAGAACTAACTTCGACCGGCGGCGGCCGCCCACCGGCGACCGCCCAACTAGCGGCTTCACATGAAGCCACTCACCTAAGCTAATGCTCTAGTATCGACGCCTCAGGCTGGCTGCTGCGCCCCTTGAACGTTGACCTTCTCGCGATTCGCCACCACCAGGTTCAACACCTGGACCGAGGCGCCATTGATGTCGTCCTCGAGCCCCTGCGTCTTGCCGTTGAGGACGGCGAACCCGAGGAGACCGATAATCGCCACGCCAAGACCGAAGGCGGTGCAGTTCATGGCCTCTGAAATGCCGGCGGCGAGAATGGTGGCCTTCTGGCTCGGATCGACCGACTTGGCCGACACCGCGCCGAACGCCGTAATGAGGCCCGACACCGTGCCGAGCAGACCAGACAACATCGACAGGTTTGCCAGCAGGGCGAGATAGCCGGTTCGCTGGTTGAGCTTTGGCATCTCGCGCAAAGCCGCCTCGTCCATCGCCGCCTGCACTTCCTCGTCAGGACGGTTCACCTTCACCAGGCCCGCCTGGACGATCCGCGCCAGCGGAGCGTTCTGCGCGGAGCAGACCTTGACCGCCTTGGCAATGTCACCCGCCAGGATGCACTTCTGCATCGTCGCGAGGAACATGTCCTTGTTGATCGACGAGCCATAAAGGTACAGGGACCGTTCCACGATGACGCCGATGATAATGATCGACCAGAACAGAATGGGATACATGCCCCATCCGCCCTCTTGAAATGACTCCCACAGTGAATGCATCGCTTAGCTTCCTCCAAGTCTCAGACAATCACGCGGCACAAAAGTTCTGCTGCCGTGGTGCTGTCGAGAAAATCACATGTCGATCGGGTGTAACTTTCCACCCAGGGTCATCGTTGCTTGCTGCGGCTCGCGTCCCCACGCCTACTTCGTTCGCTCGATTCGTCGATGACTCTTATCCATCTTGGCGCCATGGATACTGCCGCCTTGGCGAGACAAACTCGCCGGTGCAGCAACGATGCCGCATCTTCGCGACTCAGGACCAGGGTAGTCAAGAGGAGTTTGAGTCATTTTCGCTACTGTCGTCCAGATTCCACACCGGGGCGATAAAATTCCGCTATTTGTAAACAAATTCAGGCGTTTCGGCAACAAACTCGCTGTCTAACGCCCACCTCGCCCGTTTCGGGAAGGTGACGTGTAGCGTAGCGGCCCTCCCACCACCAGGGGCAAGTCTTGGATGACGGTCGGAACACGCCGCCCTGGTTGGAGGCCATTGACGGGCTGGCGCAGCTCCCACAGCCTGGCGCTGACCGAGTCGTTCGGGCCGCTAGCGAGGCTGTAGCCTTCGTCGATCAGACAGCTGCCGAGCAAGGCTCTCACGATGGGTTGCGTAAATGCGCGTGGCAGCGACTCTGCTCGCTTGCGTCTCGAAACTCAGCGTGGCTATAGTCGGCCGCACTTGAGGGCCCGCACCCTGACCAAAAGACGTGCGGTCCTTCGCTCGCGACGGAGCAGACGCCCATCGCGACGCGTAAGAAAAGGCGAAAGAGGCTTCGACAAATGCATCAATTCCTGATGTTGGCCGCCGAGGGCGGCGGCGAGTCCGGCATGTTTGCCGCGATCAAGCACAACCCCACCTTCATCCTGTGCAACACGGTGGTGTCGGTTGTCGTCATCACGATCGTCATCGAACGCTTTGCGTTCCAGATGGGGCGGTACCGGGTCAACTCCAAGGAGTTCTTCGCGCAAATCAAAAAGCTGGTCGTGAATGGCAACATCGACCGTGCCATCAAGCTCTGCGATGCCAGCGACTATCCGATCCTGCAGCTGGTCAAGTCGGGGCTGACTCATGCCAACAAGGGCGCCGACGAGATCGACGCGGCCCTCAGCGAGAAGCTGTCTGAGCTGCGACCCAAGGTCGAGGCCCGGGTCGCGACCTTGTGGTCCCTGGCCAACATCGCCACGCTGATCGGGCTGGTCGGCACCGTCTTCGGCCTAATCCGAGCGTTCGGCGCCATTGCCGGACAAAGCCTCTCTGCCGCAGAGAAGCAGAACCTGCTGACCGCCGGTATTGCCGAGGCCATGTTCAACACGTTCTTCGGGCTGTCGATCGCTGTTGTCTGCATGATCTTCCACGTGATACTCCACAGCAAGTCGAAGAGCATCGTCCACGACCTCGAGTCCACCACCGAGCGGGTCTTCAACCTGCTGACCATCTCGTCCAAGACCTAGCCGTCAATGCTCTGAGCTTATGACCGTGTTTTTCATGGCTTCAGACGAGGCGAAGACCAGCGGGTAGCCAAGTGGCTCACGATATCGACGTACCGCTCAGCCCGGCGCAGCGCTCCAAGATCCGGAGGCTGGCACGATGGAAGCCACCCGATCCTGGCGAGGAGGCCGGGGAGCTCAACATCATCCCCTTCCTCGACATCATCATGAACATCGTCGTGTTCATGATGGCGACATTGTCGGTGGTGTTTACGAGTAGCATCGACACCATGCCGCCCGCCGCTGGCGGGAGTCGGGGGACGCGCACCGCTAGCAAAGCCCTCAACCTGACGGCACTCATCACCTCCGACGGCATCGCGCTCAAGACCTCAGGCGGCAACATCGCCACCGGTTGCCAGACCATCGGTGCCGGCATCACAGTGCCCAAACGGGGCACCGGTGAGCACGACTACGCCGAGCTCACCCGCTGCGTGTCTGAGCTCAAGAAGCAGAACGAGCGCTTTGCCGAAGAGAGCCAGGTCACCATCACGGCGAACCCGGACGTCGAGTATCAAGTCATCATCCACACCATGGACGCCCTTCGCAAGGACGCGACCGGCGAGCTGTTCCCCAACGTTCACTTCGGTGTCGCACGATGAACTCTCCGCCATCGTCCAAGCCACCGCCGCCGCAGGCCAGTACCGTCAAGTTCAAGGCGGCGCTGCGCAAGGCCATCCGGAAGAACCGCCAAGAACCCGAGATTGACTACCTCAACATCGTGGCGATGCTCGACCTGATGACCATTATCCTGGTCTTCCTGCTGCAGAGCATGGCCTCGTCGACTGCGGCGATCAAAGAGAACGACGACCTCAAGCTGTCGCGCTCGATCATGAGAGGAGAGCCCTCGGATCAGGGCGTAATCCTCATTATCTCCAAGAGCGCCATCCTCCTCGGTGAAGAAGGCGTGCCGGTCATCACGCTGCCGAGTCGGCAGCAGCTCGCCCAGCAAGGTCTGGACGCGAAGCACAAGCGAAGCGGCCCTAACGATTTGTACATCGTGCCTTTGGCCAACCGCTTGCAAAACGCCCGGAAGTTGGACAAGGCCGTGCGTGCCGCCAAGGGCCTCGATCCCGCGACCTCTGACGCGATCATCATCGCCGATGCGACCACGCCCTATCGACTGCTGATCGAGGTGATGTACACCCTCGGTCAGAGCGAATTTGGTCGCTATCACTTGATGGTGATGAAATCCAACGTCAAGTAGCCTGCCGCGCAAGGGGCGCGACGCTTACCAGGCCAATCGGCGTCCGGCGAGCCGCGAGGGTGCGGAGCAGCCGAGTGCCTGAGGTGCAACCGCGGCTAATCCACCGCGAATAGGTCGTCCAGATCCGCCTTGGTCAGCTTCTTGGCGCCGCCCGCATCCTCCATCAGGACCGAGGACACCAAGGCGCGCTTCCGCTCCTTGAGCTCGAGGATCTTCTCTTCGATGGTACCCGCAGCGACCAGTCGATAGACCGTGACCACCTTGGTCTGTCCGATGCGGTGAGCCCGATCGGTGGCCTGCTGCTCCACCGCTGGGTTCCACCAAGGATCGAAATGCGCCACCGTATCGGCCGCCGTGAGGTTCAGACCCAAGCCGCCCGCCTTGAGGCTGATGAGGAAGCAAGCGACGCCGGGATCTTCTTGGAAATGGTCGATGCGCTCGGCCCGATCCTTGGTCGATCCGTCGAGGTACTCGTAGACAATCCCGTCTTCCTTCAAGGCCTTTTCGATGAGCTTGAGCATCGACACGAATTGGCTGAAGACCAGCACCTTGTGACCACCGTCGACGGCATTGGCGAGCAACTCTCGCAGCGCGATGAGCTTGCCCGAGTCCTGGTCGGTGAAGTCCCTCGGCAAGCCCAGCAGCCGAGGGTCGCAGGCCGCCTGGCGCAGCTTGGTGAGCCCGGCCAGGATGTGGAGCTGACTCTTGGCCAGACCCGAGCGCTCGAGCTCCCCCATCACCTGGGCCCGCACTTCACGAGCCACTTGCGCATAGGTCGCCTTCTGGTCGCCGCTCATCTCGCACAGCTGGTCTGCTTCTAGTTTCTCCGGCAGATCCTTGGCGACCTCTGACTTGGTGCGGCGCAGGATGAAGGGATGGATGATGGCCCGGAGCCGCCGCGCTGTCTTGCGGTCTCCCGCCTCGATGGGACGAGAGAAGCGCCTCTCGAACTGGTCGAGGGGGCCCAACAGGCCAGGGGAGACGAAATCGAAGATGGACCAGATCTCGCTGAGTCGATTCTCGATGGGCGTTCCCGTCAGGGCGAGCCTACGCTCCGCCGGGAGCTGTTTGGCCGCCTGAGCCGTAGCGCTCATGGGATTCTTGATCTGCTGCGCCTCATCGAGAACCAAGTAGTCGAGCTCGAGCTCGGAAAGCTGGTCCACATCGCGCCTGAGCAGGGCGTAGCTGGTGATGATCACCTCCGAGACCTTGACCTCGTCCCAATGCTCTTTCCGGTCGGCGCCATGCCAGAGCGCCACCGTCAAGGTCGGTGAGAACCGCCGTAGCTCACGCTGCCAGTTCCGCACCACGCTGGTCGGTGCCACGATGAGCGCTTGAACGGCCTTCTGTTTGACCTTCACCGCACAGAGCAAGGCAATCGTCTCGACCGTCTTGCCCAGGCCCATGTCGTCGGCCAGCACGCCACCAGAGCGCAGGTCGTGAATGAACAGTAGCCAAGACAGGCCATCCTCTTGATAAGGACGGAGCTTGGCCTTGAGGGAGCGAGGCTTGCGGACCTTCTCGATCTTCTCGATGTTGCCGAGAGTCTCGAAGAGCGAACGGGCCTTGGTCGCGACGTTGACCTTGTCGGCGTGGGTGAGCAACTCCTGGACTCGGCCAGCGTGGCTCAAGGGCAGCTTGCCATTCTTGTCGGCAGCGGTGAGCAGCTCGATCTCCCGGTCCAACATTGCCTGAACGCTGTCAGGGTCGAAAGCCGCGAAAGAGCCATCCTCCAGGCGCACGTACTTCTTGCCGTCAGAGAGACAGCGACGAAGCTCGTCCCGATCGACGCCGACGCCGTCAGCCGAGAAGCCGATCTTCACGTTGAGCCAATCCATGCCCGAGGTGACTCGGGCAAAAGCACTGATGTTCGCTGACCGTACCTGAGTGTCCACCAAGTGCTCGGGCACGAACAGGTCCCAGGTCTCAGGCAGCTCGGCGAGCCCTTCGGTCCAGAACTTGAGGGCACCATCTCCGTGGGCCACGAAGGCCTGGCCCGTTTCGTCAGCCCGGAGGCCGAGATCGAGCAACATGGAGACCGCCGCTTGCTGGGCCGCGATGTCGACGCGGATGCAGCGGGCGCGCTTGCTACCCTCAGCGGGGGGCTGGACGATGACCGGCGGAGTGATGCCGTCGGCGCGAACCGCGAGCTCGTCATCTCCGTAGGCCGCCACGAGGGACGCGTCCGCCTCCATCAGCGAGCCGCCGGCTCGCATCCGGAAGGTGGGCTCCAGATCGACGACGTCGGCGATTTGAGACAGGTCGGGAAGATCACCACCAATCGCCAATGCGACTTTCGGCAGGCCTTGCATGATCACGTTGACCAGCTCACCCATTGGCTCGGCGATGGTGGGCGACTTCATCAGCCGGCGCATGGCCGCCGGCGACACTCGGCGGTCCACCTGACGGGCGATGCCCTCCTGGGTGTCGATGTTCCAGCACGGCCACCCCTCGAACCAGCCGCCCTGCAACAGGGAGAAGCGGCGGTCGTCGCTCTGCCGGCCGAAGCTCGCCTTGACGATGATGGTGTCACCGCCGACGGTTTCGAGATCGAACCGTGGGCGCAAGACGTCGTCGCCGAACCTCAGCTGCTTGAGCGCCGGCTCGAGAAGCACTTTGCGGTCTTTCAACAAAGGCAACAGCTCAGCGACGTCCTCACTCCTCACGTCCACGGCCGGGTGGCGCGGGTTGCCACTCTCGAAGCGGGCGAGCACCCGAAGGGCCTCACGATCGCCAGTCGGAAACAGTGCCTGCCAGCTGAGCGCCACACTCGGCAGCACCGCCACCCGAGCCTCTGCATCGAGCACCGTGACCGTGAGCGCCCCTTGGCGCACATGGATCCGCATCTCGACCGGATGGGCCGCGTCTATCCCCTCTGGGGGCAACCAGGCACCAATGCCAGTTTGGCCGGCCGTGGCATCCTGGTCAGCCATCAGATGGGACGCCACACCGGCAGCTGCCGCTGCGTTGAGGCGAGCCCGCCGGCGGCGAGCCCGTTTGGACTCGCCTCCCGCATGGGCGGTCGTCGGCGTGATGGCCGGCATCGCGGCGCGCGCCGGCTGGCCGCGAGCGTGATCTCTCACACTGATC
>JAUVCD010000745.1 GCA_030590865.1 Myxococcales bacterium
CCCCCCATTTTCGCATATCAAGCGATTATGGCAATTCTGCCGGACGCGACATAGGGCGTTTATACGGCCTATACTCCCGTGGTTGCCGCTGCCTACGTCCGGACGCGCAGGGGCGTTGAGCGGCTCGCCACCCGACTGCCCCCTTGGTGTCGCGCCGGCATCGGCGGACTGGCGGTGGGTCTGATGGCGACAGTGGTCGTGATGTTCGTCAGCCCCGGAATGGGTGTGGGCATTCTCGGGGGTGGCCATGGCGCCGCGCAAATCGCCATTACCGGAGCGGAATGGCTGCCTGAGGGAGGGGGCGCCGTACAGGTGCTGCTCCTGCTCGCGCTGGCCAAACTGGTGGCGACCTCTTGGTCCCTCGGCACAGGGGCCAGCGCTGGTGTGTTCGGCCCGTCACTGGCCATTGGCGCGCTGGTGGGTGGCGCCTTCGGCCGGCTGGTGCAGCTGGTGCTCGACAACCCGGCCATCGATCCTGGCGCCTTCGCGTTGGTCGGCATGGGCACCTTCTACGGCGGCATCGCCCACGCGCCACTGGCCGCCTTGGTCATCGTTTGCGAGCTCTGCGGTAGCTACGACCTCTTGGTCCCGCTGATGCTTGCCGGTGGGATTGCTTTCGTCACCCTCCGTCGCTTCACGCTCTATCCATCGCAGCGAGCCTCTCAGATGGACTCGGCGGCCCACCCGAAGCATGCCCTGCGGGCCCTGCAAACCATGACCGTCGGCAGTGTCTTGGTGCGGGATCGCCCCTTCCTGAGCTTCTCTCCCGGCACGCCGATGAGCCAAGTGATGCACGACGTGGGGGAGACCAATGGGCAAGACTCCTTCCCCGTATTGGATGACGACGAAAAGCTGGTGGGTATGATCACTCCTGATTCGCTTCGCGTGATGGGGGCGGAGAGGGATATCGAGCCTTGGACGTTGGCCATCGACGCCATGCGCTCCCCGGTCACCGCCACGGTGGATGAGAACCGGCGCGACGTGGCCGAACGCATCCTCGCGGCGGGGCTGCGCGTGGTGCCAGTGGTCGACGACGAAGGCCGCATTCTCGGCTTCATCGATGAGTCCGAGGTGGCCCAGACCTACATCGCGACGACCCGCGAGCGTCTCGAGCCATCCCAGGAAGGCGACTGAGGGCCTTTCATTCTGTCCCGCCCGCCTCCGTGCCGCCTGATCGGCTCAGCCTTGGTGGCTAGGTCGTGCAGCCGATCGGTACGGTGGCGATGGCAATGTCGTCGAAGTAGCGGCGCTGCTCGACCGGCGAACCGGAGTTCCAGTAGTTCTCGAAGAACACGGCATTGATGCCGTATTCGGTCCAGCTGCCGCGCCAGTCCAAGTCGTCAGCTCGGTTCTCCAGCGTGCCGTCGATCCAGAACTCGAAGACGCCGTTGCTGTTTCCCGGATCGTTGAGGGTCGCGTGGCCTTCGATGCACCGCCACATTCCCGAGCCGGCCGTCGAGAAGATCGGCGTCGAGCCCGGAAGCTGGCCCAACCAGTCCAGGTTGTTGAAGTCGTTGTAGCCTTGGCACTGAACGGAGCTGCCGCTCACGCAACCGGCAGGATCGCCGATCAGCACATCGCCGGAGCTCCACAGGTGGGCGATCATGGCTTGGCTCCAGTCGCTGCCGGCGAAGGCCGTGGCGCGGCTCAGCTTGGCCGGGCTGCCCGTCCAGTTGTCCTGGTTCTTCAAGTACATGCGCCAATAGATGTCAGTGAAGTCCGCGCTGGTCTGCATCTGGGTGCCGATGGGATTGCGCCCGAAGGTGACCTTCATGCCCCCGGCCTCCACCTCGCCACTTTGAAACACCACCTCCATGGCGTGGCTGCCGCTCCACGACTCACTGTCCACTCGCTTGAAGTCACCATCGTCGGCGCCGAACTCGAAATAGCGATCCGCCACCGGATCACTGGACTCGAAGTCGTCGCAGAAGATCCACGAGCTGGGTAGCGGATTGGGGCAGAGGCGCGACCCCGATGAGCCGCCGCTGCCGCCGCTCCCGCCGTTGCCACCGGTGCCACTGGACGACGTGCTGCTGCCGCCCCCACCGGTTGTGGTCGTGCCTCCAGTTCCGGCGCTGCCGCCAGCGGAGCTTCCGCCTGTCGGGCCAGGCGTCCAGGTCTCGTCTTCGCTGCACCCAGTCGCAGCGGCCAGCGTGACTGCCCCAATACCCACCAACCCAATGCTCCGGATCATCGTCTGTTGATACCAGAGGATCGACAATGGTGCCGTTTGTCGTTGGCAGGGACCGGAGAGTGCTTAGGTTCATCTCCGAGCTGGCCGTCGTGAGCCAGTCGGATTCGAATCATGCCCAAGGTGACCCAGGTCTTTGCCGTCCTCCTCATTCTGCTTGGCGTCGGGGGCTACCTGCTGACCGGCCGGGTGAGCGTCACGGCGCTCATTCCAGCATTCTTCGGGCTCCCGGTGTTGATTTGTGGCGTGATCGCGGCCCGTCCCGACTCGCGGCGAGGGCTGTGGATGCACATTGCCGTCGGGCTCATGTTTCTCGGCCTGGTCGGGACGGCACGGGTGGTGCCAGGCTTTCTGGAGATGCTCTCTGGTGTCGCCGTGGAGCGACCTGGCGCCGTCGTGGCCCAGGTCGTGATGGCGAGCTTGTGTTTGGTCTACGTGGTGCTGGCCGTCCGATCCTTCGTGCAGGCACGGCGAGCGGGTGCTGTGTGAGCGAGGGGTGACGGGCGCTCCGGTTACGGGCGGCGAAGCATGGTCGAGAACGCTAGCTACCGGACCAAGAGGATCATCGGGCGCGAGATGAGAGCTCACACCATGGCCGGTCAGAGGGCTGTCTCGCAGCGACCACGCCAAACGTTGAACTTCTCAACCCCAGCCGAGATACTCAATGGTGCGCTCACCGGTTGACCACACACGGCCTATACTCCTCCCGTCATGCGCGCCATCACGTTGGGGAAGCTCGTCGTCTTGCTCTTGGCGCTGAGCGGCTGTCAAGACCGCGCGCCGGCGTTGGCCGCGAGCAGCGCGCCCGTCCCGCAGGCGAGCGCGGAGGCCGAAGGGACGGCAACACCAACTTCTTCCTCGGTGTCCGCTCTGCCAGCCGCCTCAAGCGCAACTGCGGCCATGAGGCCACTGCCACCGCTCGACGCTGAGGCCGTCGCCGTGGCCGAGAAGGACGTCGACCGCTGCCGGTCGCACGACCGACTTACGCGATGGATAGCGGCCGCGCTGGCGCTTGAGGAGCTCGAAGCGCGGCGATTGCCTACCGGTGCCAAAGAGGCCCTCGGATTTCAAGGCGCCAAGTCGCTGGACCTTCGCGCCAGGCACTCCATTTTCATGGTGACAATGGACGAGAGTCCAGCGCTGATGGCAGCGTGGGATCGAGTTTGCGACTCGACATCCAAGTCGCATCCTGCTGCTCGCATGCTTACGGCACTCTCGACGAAATCGGTGGACGAGCGAGGGAAGGTGCGCATCCTCTTGGGCACGTGCCGCCTAGGCCGTCATGGCCTCGTCCCGCTCGCTGAGCAGGGTGGGGGCTTTGCTGCCGTTGTGTTCGCGCACGCGGTACATGGTTTTCTGTCAGCCGGTGGTTCGCTGCTCCCCATCGAGCGGACCTTGTTGAGCGTTCTCGCCGCCGGCTTCGAAGGCTTCGAAACGCCGATCGCGGAGAACGAATTGAACGTGTGGCGCCGCTAGGTCGGGGCCGCGTTCGCGCGCAAGCCGCGCCATCGGCGGCGAGGTCCCGCTCCTGGCGAAGAACGGGCAGCCATGGCCTGCGCCCGAGTTCCTTCGAATACCTTATCCTCTCGATCCCTCGCGCCGCTCGTATTCAGTTACTCTCTGCCTGTAGCCCCTTCGTTACCTATCCTCTAGCTTGTCGTGGATCGGCCAACCGGGCCCTGGTACCGCCGATCCTCCCGAATCAGGATGTCGTGTGGTCAGAAGGAGCAAACACGCCAAATGAATACACCAGGACAAACCATTGTCGTCCACGTCAATGTGGAAATGAGTGCCGCCTCTCTTCAAGCCATTGTGGACAATGCCAAGCAGGCTGAAGGTCCGGACGAAAAGGGTGTGTATCGTGTAGATACTGCGGACAAGGTGAGTGAGATGGTCTCGAAGTTTGTCCGGGAAAAGGACTTCGAGAGCTACGCGAAGAACATCGACAACTATCCGCGCAGGGCTTGACGTCCGACGCCTGGCACCATCGCCTGGGCTCGTCGCTGTCAGCTTGCCGGCCGGGGAAGGGGCGGGTTATCCCTCCTGGAAACGTCGTACGTTGCGATATCCTTGATGTTCTCGATCGGCTCGACGAGGCTGCGCGGGCCGTGCTCGACCTTCAGCCAGGT
>JAUVCD010000907.1 GCA_030590865.1 Myxococcales bacterium
AGTAGTCGTGGTAGCTCGGCCCGTGGGCGACGGTGGTGAAGTGGCAGCCTGGTCCATGCTCGTCGGTCGTGCTGTAGAAGCCGCCTAGGAACATGCCGTTGCCCACCTGCCAGGGTTGGTCGTTGCGCGACACCGGCTCTCGCTCGATGCGTTCCATGAATGATTCGGTCACCATGTCGCTCACCCACTCGTGCAGATTGCCGACCATGTCGAAGAGGCCGTCTGGAGACACGCATTCGGGATGGGCGCCGGTCTTGGCGAGGAAGCCCCGCTCCTGGCTCAGCTGGGGGCTGTTGAAGTGGTCCTCGTATTTCCAGGCGCCGGCGTCGTTGCCGAACAGGGCGGGCAAGAGGTGGTTCTTGCCTACGTTGCAGGCGCCCCGGTTGGCGGCATTGCTGTAGGGGTAGCGCAACCAGCGGCGGCCCTGGCAGGCGCGGCGCCACTCGAGCCAATGGCACAGGCGTTTGCCGGCGGCCTGGCAGGCGTCCCTGGCCTCGTGCCGGCTGATGTAGGCCTGAGGAAAGACGCCGGGCATGCTCCGCGCTTCCAGTTGCCGACCCGCCGGTGGGCGCTGAAAGTAGGGGTGCCGGATCTGTTGGCCCTCAGCCGTTACCGTGACGAGGTGAGCTTCGTAACGATCGATGCAGGATCGTCCAATGTGGGCCATCTCGGGCGGGCAAGGTGGTGCGGCTGGAGGCGCGAGGACCCCAGCCTCTGAAGGGCCCCCGTCACCGGTCTGGGCGCCGCTGGATACTGCCGCGACGACCGCCTGCGCATCAGTCGTGACGGTTGTTGATGGTTTGGCTGCGGTCGCACTTCGGTAGGGCAGGGGTGCTGCGCTGCGGTCGACTCCCAGGGTCGCTGTTGAGCTAGACGGCAGCCGAACGGTGTCTGCAGGCCTCTGCTGCTGCGTGTCACCCGACGGTTGGCACCCAGCCAGCGCCGCCAGGACTAATACTGCCGGCCTGATGATCTCCACCAGGTCACCGCTACCATGCTGGGGCCGCGGGCGGTTGAAGCGTCGTTGGGTCGTCACCTGGGATTAATGCCCCGCAGCGCCTGCTCCTTCCCGGCGCGCCGGTCACGGTTCGCGGTGGCCGACCAAACTCGCCATTTGTGAGCTGCTTCACTTCCCGTTCTGCCCATTGGTCGTACATTCGAAGCATGAACTACGACCGATTCGAGCTGTCCGTCATCGAGCTAGCGAGCCGCGGCGTCCGCCTCACGGTGGCCAATGTCACCGCGAGCCTCCTCGTCGAGCCCACCAAGGCCGAAGAGTGGCTCGACCAGATGGCACAGGAGGGGCGGCTCGATGTCGAGATTGATGAGGACGTGGGTCTGATTTTCTACCGGGTCCGCGGATTGTCCCCTGCCAGCACCGCCCTGGCCCCCCGCTGGCATTCTGGCGAGCGAGCTATCCAGCACCCCAAAGGCTCCAAGAGCGCTGCCGCCGGAGCGCTCCTAGGCCTCATGTTCCCTGGTGTTGGCTTGATCTACGCCGCTCCCTGGACCGTCGCTGCGGCAGGGACGGTGGGTACTCTCGTGTTGGTGAAGATGTTCGCAGCCCTGCCGCTGTTCGGCTGGCTGTTGTCCTCCATTGCGTTAGGCGTCTGCGCGCTGGCCTCTGGCCTCGCAGGGATTCTCTACACCCACGAGTACAACCGTCGTGGCGGTCGCCAGCACCTTCACAAGCAGCAGGTTGCCGCTCACGCCGCCACCTGGCCCCACAGCGCAGCAGCGGCCGTACAGAGCGCGCTACGGTAGCGAGCCGAGACCACCACGAGACAAGCGTCGGTTAGCCCAGCGCCGGTTAGCCCAGCGCCGGTCAGCAGGGCATCAGGGGGTTGCGGTGGGCAAGACCTTCGTCTCGACGCGCTCTTTGCCGACGGTGATCTGCAACTCCCCTGGCGTGGGAGGCAGGCCGTGGGTCTTGGGCTCGTCGTGGAACTCGTAGTGCTTGCCTTTGGGCGCCGATCCCGAGCCCGTGTGGGGAGGTTTCGCGGCGGCGATGGGTGCCTTCGGCTCTGCGCCGGCGTCGGCTTCGTCTTCCGTCGGCTCCCGTTGGCTCGCCTGGTCGATGGTGCCGATGAAGTCACCGAGCAGCGTGGCCTGGGGGTGATCGGCGAGTCGGCTGCTAAGCGTTCCGCGAGCCTCGTCCAGGTCGCCGTGAAGAGCCTGGGCTACCACGAGCATCGAGTTGAGTCGTCGTTCCGCTAGCTCCAAATGAGCACGCAACGGTGCGTCTTCAGTCTTGTCGACCGTGGCGCTGACGATGGCGCGGGCACGATCGATTTCCGTGCTGAGCTGGCGTAGCAGCTTGTCCCGTCGGTCCTGATCGTGCTTTCCGAAGGTCCACTCCCACCAGGTCTGCTCGGCGCCCTGCACGGCGACCATCGCCAGCCCTTCGAGGACACGGGGGTCGGACTCGGATAGCCCACTGGCCTTCTGGAATTGCTCCTTGGCGGCGAGCAACTCGCCCGCCGCTAGCCGCTGGCGTCCTTGATTGATGAAGGTCTCGAGGCGCTCGTTCTTGACCGGGACAGGCGCCTCGGCAGTCACCTTCGGCATCCGGTACTGCTGGTAGAGGGTGAAGGCAGTCCACCCCGACAGCCCGAGGATGACGAGAATCGCCAACCACCCGGTGACACCCGATTGTTGCGAGGTTTTAGCCACAGCCCTTCAAAAAAACGTAGCGCAGACTCAGCCTCAGCTCCAACATCACGTGCCTTTTTTGGGCACCGACCGGGCCGAGGACACCAGTCCGGCATCCTAGAACAGCAGCCACCAGCCGAGGGCCGCCAGTGCTCCGAAGGCTAGGGAGCCAATGGCCACGAAGATGAGCAGCGTCTTGCTGACCCCGGTGCGTGCCGGTGGCGTAGCGTGCAGTGGCGGGGCCACCAACTCGGCGGGCATGGGCGGGGCAGGTGGCATCTGGGGCGCGGCCTGGACGACGGGTACCACGCCGGCGGGCGCTACCGGGCCATTGGGTGGCGGCGGAGCTCCGGATGGCAAAGTACGGGCGAAGGCTTCTGGCTTTGGAG
>JAUVCD010000816.1 GCA_030590865.1 Myxococcales bacterium
GCTCGTCCGATGGGTAATCCTCAGTGGCCGGCCCGTCGAAGCCATCACTAAGAGCTTCAGACGCCGGGCCTTCGCCGCGCTCGGAGGGAGCCACCCGAGCCAATCCGAAATCCAAGACCTTCGCCACTCCCGTCTCGGTGACCATGATGTTGCCTGGCTTGAGATCGCCATGCACGACGCCACTGTCGTGAGACGCAGCCATCGCCATGACGACCTGCCGCACCACCGAGACCACCTGGTCATCACCGAGCCGACCGTCCGACAGCCAGCTCGAGAGCGGCAAGCCGGAGAGCAGCTCCATGGCGATGACGGGCAACCCGTCCTGCTCTTCCACCGCGTAGATGGTGCACACATTGGGGTGATTCAAACCGGCAACCTTGCGTGCTTCGGCGAGCATCCGGTTGCGATCCGCCTTCTTGCCTGGCCGGCGCACCTTGAGCGCCACCTCTCGATGGAGCCACAAATCCCAGGCCTTGAAGACCTGCCCGAAGCCACCCTCCCCGAGCCTACGGACAATCCGATAGTGACCGAGCACTCGCCCCGGGCTGAGCGCCTGGGCCGGATCGATGGTGCCATCGCCGAGCGTCCAACCTGCGGGGCACAACCCGCCTTGCCGCAAGGCATCCAGCACCCGCAAGGTCTCACCGGTGCTGCGCCCGACCCGCAAGTTGTGCATCACCTTGTACTGGAGCACGCCGGCAGGATCGACGAGGAACAGTCCTCGTCCCGCCACCCGCTCGTCGTCCATGTAGGTGCCGTAGGCGCGGGACATCACGCCGCCAGGATCGCTAGCCAGCGGAAATCGCAAGGGCCCGAGCCCCCCACGATTCGGCGGCTCATTCAACCATTCCTCGTGTAGCTCGATGGGGTCGACACCCACGGCCAGGATACGGCAACCCCGGCTCTTGAATTCGTCGACCATGGCGCTGAACGACGTCAGCTCAGTCGGGCAGATGAACGAGTAGTCTCGAGGATAAAACAGCAGGAGCAACCACTGGCCGGCGAAATCGGCCAGCCGGACACGGCTCGCCTGCTGTTTCTGATTGGCGGCCAGCAGATCGAAGTCCGGTGCCGGTCGCCCGACCACTGCAGCGTCCCCCGGCGGTGACTGGGCCTCAGCGCCGGGGGCGCCCTGCCCGCGAAACCGCGCCCGACCGATGGTAGCCACCGGACGCCGTCGCAGCCGGTTGGCGGCTCGTGCGGCACCCGTCGTGGCCTGACTCCCTCTCACTACCACCCTTAATTTGGATAACTGGACAATCATATCCAGTTAAGATCAACTTGGCCTCCGAGGTGTTGGATGTCAAGATCCACTTGTCCAATTTGGGTTCTTTCGATGGTCGCCTTGTCCAGCAGTGCCGAATACGCTTTGCGCGCCATGGTCTGGCTGGCCGGCTCCGCCGCTGAGCTCCAGACCACCCAACAAATCGCCGAGGGGACCCAAGTGCCCCCTGCCTATTTGTCGAAGGTGCTCCAGTCCCTGGCACGGGCTGGCCTGGTGCGCTCTCAAAGAGGCCTAGGCGGCGGCTTCGCGCTGACCGGGTCGGCAGGAAAGATCACGGCGCTACAAATTGTCGAGGCGGTGGACGGGGCGCAGCCACCTACGGCCTGCCCGCTGGGGATCGCAGCTCACCGAGGCAGACTCTGCGCCTTGCACCGCACCGTAGCCGACGCGCTCGCTGAAAGTCGCAACGCCCTGGACCAGACTAGCCTGGCCGCGCTGTGGCACTGTGAGCGCACGGCCACGCCCTTCGCCAGGAAGCGGTCGAGCAAAGGCGGGAAGAGGACGCGAACACAACACCGCTAGGCGCCGGTGACCGAGCTTCGATCCATCCTCCTGCGTCGAATTGAATGACCCATCAGGCAGGAGAGCCGAGCTCCGGATCAGGGGCAGCCGCGGGCCTTACGGCGCTACTCGGTAGGTCAGGGTCAGCTCTTTGGCTTGCCGCTCAATCTTCAAGTCGACTCGCTTTGCAGTACGGGCTTGTTGGTACGCTTCCAATCCCTTCTGGGGGTCACTGAGCGGCAGCCCATTCAAGCTGATCATCACGTCACCGTTCTGCAGGCCCAAGCGCGCAACCACTGAATCCGGTTGCACCTCTAGCAGACGGATGCCGACGATCCTGTCGCCTCTCTTGTCCGGCACGATACGAACGCTGCGAAAGGCCGACGACTGGTGGTCCAGGATCAGATCGAGGGCCCTGCGGGTGACCCGGTAGCTCCCATCGGGCTGCTTGATGATGCCTTTGAAGATGGCTTGCCGGGTGACCTCGTCAAGCGGCTCGGCGACTGCGGTGTCCGGCTGCGCGCAAGGCGGACAGCTCGGCCCATCATCAGCCAGCAAATAGTTGATGCGCAGCGGTGCACCACCGCGCTTGCCTTGCAGATGGAACAGTGGCTTGTCCTTGGCCCCGCGAAATGCTCGGTAGAGGCTCTTCGGACCGGTCAGCGTAATCTCGGCAATGGCCCGAACCTCATCGCCACCGGTCAGGCCAAGCTGCTCGAGCGGGGAGGCGGGAGGCACGACGTCGAGCCGGTAGCCCGCTCCAGGAAGCCTGGTCACCTGCGCGCCACTCTCGAAGGCGTTGGTGAGCAACGCCACGATCGAATCGGTCCTGAGCCCGTAGGTCTTGTCGTCGATCTTGATCACCCCTGGGAGCTTGAAGGGTCGCTTGGGCGGTGCAGACTCGCGGGCCTCGCTGCTCGCTGTCTCGCTCGCCGGCTGGGGGCAGTCATCCCGCGGCGGCTGGTCACAACCCGACGTCATCAGCAGCAGCGGTATGAGAACCCAGGGTCGTCCAATCGCCATGCCTCAGTGTGGAGAAGGGCCCGCACCGTGGCAACGCTGGTGACTCACTACCGCTCTGATGTTGCACCGGTTTGGTCGCCCCAACCTCAGCCCCCGGCTCCTGTCGCCAGCGGGCTTCTCATGACTTCTGGCCCCCGCTTGGCCGATAATGGACGGCCGAGTACAGATTGCCTATCTAGGCCATGGCGCTGCACGCAGCAGCGGCGGGCGGTTCATGAAGCTCACCCAGCAAGAAGAGATTGGTTTGCGGTGCATGGTGCAGATGGCGCACATGCAACCGGCAACGTCCCTGGCGATCCCCGAAATCGCGAAGCGAGAGGCCCTCACCACCGCTTATGTGGCCAAGCTGATGCGGCAGCTGCGAATGGCCGGACTGGTCACGAGCATTCGCGGACAAAAAGGAGGCTACCAGCTGACCCGCGATCCGGAGGACATTCGGGTCAGCGAGATTCTGGCTGCCTTGGGCAAGCCCATCTATCGACCCGAGCTATGTCGCCTTCCTGACAGCCACGGGAAGCGCTGCGTTCACTCCAAAGACTGTTCCATTCGAGCCCTGCGGTGGGGCCTAGACCAGCTCGTCACCGGCTTGATGTCCCAGTGCAGCTTGTCGGACCTGCTCGCCGATGAACAGGCGGTGACCCAGCAGGTTCAAGGCCACCTCAACCAGGTGCCCTGGGTCATGAAGGGAAAGAGCCACTAGGCTCGAAGTCGAACGGGAACGCGAGCTCGCCCTCGACTCTCCCCCTTCCGCTACCCCCCTCTGACAGGATAGTTATCGCTTCCGCTTCCCCCACGCGCTCGCGTCCGAGCACGACCCCGAGCCCGATCGGTTGGTATAGGTCGGGGTCGGAAGC
>JAUVCD010000225.1 GCA_030590865.1 Myxococcales bacterium
TACGACTACGCCTTCGTGAGGGCCATCGCGCCTCGTTACTACCGGCTGCCCAGTGAAAAAGAGCAGTTCAAGTATGAGATGAGCCTGAAGCGCCATCTACGTAGTTTCAAACGGCTCAAGCACAAGTGGAACGCCATCGACGTTGGCTCCAATGACGTGCCCATCGACGAGATTGGCAATGCGCTCGGGCCGGCTCCCGAAGACCCCCCCGAGCTCGCCGAGGGCGCGAAGTTTGGTGGCGATGGCGGTGACGTCATCCCCTGGTTCTTCGATGGCAAGCGCAAGCTCCCCAACGTGTCCAACTTCAAGGTGCCCGACTATGCGGTGATCACCAACCGCATCAAGCGTCATGCCGGCGTGGCGCTCATTGATGCCTTCGAAGGTGAGGGGCGGCACTTCGCGCTGACCACCGATCTGCGCCTGATTCCCACCTCGAAGCTAAAGCCCGGACGGGGATCGCCCTTCCACGGCGTCGAGCTCGTCGAGGGCTGGGAGCTGCCTGTCGGCTTCGTGAAACGTGACCGGGCCTACGATCACGAGAAGCGCGGCGGCCGGTTCAAGAAGCTCAGGAAGCGCTACGCCTATGGCGCGCCCATCCAGCTGACCGGCGAGGTGCGTCGGGATGGCAGCCGACGGTACGTCGAGACTGAGGACGGTACCTGGATGCGCACTCGAGATCTGGCCATCTCAGCCAAGCTCAGCAAGCTGCCGGGGCACGCCAAGGACGATACCAAGTGGATCGACGTGTCGATTCACCGCCAGATCCTCACGCTCTTCGAGGGCAAAAAGCCCATCTACACCACCATGGTGTCGACCGGTAAGGACGGGCTCGGCGATCCGCGGCGCACCCACTCGACCCCCAGAGGGACCTTCCGGGTGCGAGACAAACACATCACCAACACGATGGACTCCCAGGTCCTGGGCAGTGAGTTCGAGCTCAACGACGTACCTTGGGTGCAGTATTTCAAGGCCGGCTATGCCCTCCACGCGGCTTACTGGCACACCGAGTATGGCCGGCCCCGCAGCCATGGCTGCATCAACCTGTCGCCCATCGATGCCTACCGCATCTTCCGGTGGACCGATCCGCGGCTACCTGAGGGCTGGCATGGCGTCAGCACCAGCGAAGCAACCGGTAAGGGCACAATTATTCACGTCCAGCCGTGACCCGCAGGTCGCTCAGCTCCCAAGCGTGCACACCAGGCGTGCGTGCCCGGTGGGCTGCCGGAGCGGTCAGCCACTTGCCGCCTGGGTCGACGGCCCAACGTGCGGTGAAGGCGTCTCGGAGCACCAGCTCGGCCAGCTTGCCGCGAGGCGAGAACCCCCACTCGGCCTCTTGGGACACGTCCTCTGGATCGGCATAGGTACGCCAGGCAAAAAAGCCTGCAGAAAAGGTGGCATCGAGCAGCGGCGCGAGCAGCGCTCGGTAGGCAATGGCCTGGGCGTGCTGGTCCACCGTCACCTCGGTCATGCCGTCCGGCCACTCCCAGGGACGTAGGGCTGGGTCGACGCGGGTGGTGTAGCCCATCTCGGTGAGGAGCACCGGCTTCTGCCACTGGTTGGCGAGCAGCTCCAGATCGGCGGCGATGCGCTGGCCGCCGAGCGCTAGGTCGTAGTAGCTCGCCCCCTCCTTCTTGGTCAGAGGGTAGAAGGCGTTGATCCCGATGACGTCCAGCTCGCCGAGGATGACGGTTTGGTCCACGTCATCCCAGTTGGCCGAATAGGTGATGAGGCCCGAGTACCGCCCCCGTACGTCGTCGATGAGGAGGCTGAAGCTGGGGGCCCGCGCCGTGGTGACCCAGCTGCGCAGCTCGACGCCGACGCTGAACAGCTCAGCCTCACCCAGCTCGGCCACTTCAGCCCAGTACAGGATGAAGCGGCTGTAGGACGCTGCCCAGCGCGCCCAGCCCTCATCGGAGCCAGGATTGATGAGCGCCCGCCAGCCGCCTGTCTCGACCCACAGATGGGGCACGAGCATCACCTTCAACCCCAACGCGTGAGCGTCCTGCATGGCGCTGAGGACGTCGCGCCGGTTCTGTTCGACCTCTGCCTCGAAGGTGAGATCGACGCCGCCGCCGTGGAGATCCCACACCCGCCCGAAAGGCGTCAGGGCAACCCAAGTGGCGCCTAGCCTGCGCGTCTCGACCAGCGCTGCGCGGCCGGCGGCGGTGCCATAACCAGCCTTTGGGTGCAGGGCGCTTTCGATGGGGCCCAGGGTGATGCCTCGCACCCCACCTAGCCCGGCGTCGGCCCAGCCATCAGGGCCTGGCGGCAGCGGGCGATCGCGGCCGAAGTGTAGGGCGGTGGCGGTGTCCGCCTGGGCTGCAGGCGACCAGGCGCACAAGCCCGCAGCGATCCAGAGATAGAGGGCGCTCCAGGTTGTCGGGCGGCCGATCACCACGCCCATATACCAGGCGCTGGCCGCGGCTGCGCTACTCAGACGCAGAGTCGTCGCTGGTGGACCCCAGGGCACCCCAGATCAGGGCGATGAGCTCGGCCACCAAGACGATCGCGCTGCACGCGAGGGCAGCGACCAACGCGGCCATCCCCAGCTCGATGAAATCCACCTCGATGGCCTCTTGCTCGAGCCCCCAAGAGAGCAAGCTATCGGCCAGCCACAACGAGAAAATGAGCGGCAGCACCCACAGCGGAGCGACCAAGATGCGCCACCATTTTCTCCGGGTGACGAAGATCCATCCGAGCATCGAGGCCGGACCGAAGGCGTAGAGCGCGGCGCCCCAGCTCGCGAAATTCCAAGCCCGGGCGCGCTGCTCGCCACTCAGTCGTCGTTTGTCCCACAGCTGCACGACTAGCGGCAGGGCGATGCCCAAGATCATCATGATGGCGGTGTGGGCAACCTTCATCGCAGGGCCTAGTGGCGGTTGAGTTTAGCCCGCAACCGGACTCGATCGCCAACCGCAGGCTCGCTCAATAGGCCTGGTCGCCGATGTCCGTCTCTTTCGGTAGCTGCAGCGGTGCGGGCATCACGGCCCCATTGCCGCCGGCCAGCCATTGGTAGCGGCTCAGGTTGCCGAGCACCCGCTGCACGTAGTGGCGGGTCTCTCGATACGGAATCCGGGCTACCCAGACGTCGACATCCCGGTCGTCGCCGTCGGTCACCCAGCTCTGTACCGCCTGGGGGCCTGCGTTATAGGCGGCGACGGCTAGGGGCACGCTGCCGTTGAAACTGTCCAGCAACTTGGCGAGGTAGAAGGCGCCGAGCCTGATGTTGATGTCCGGCCGCAGGATGTCGTTGGGTGGGTCGATGCCCGCTTCGGCAGCGGCCCGGCTCGCCGTTGCGGGCATCAGTTGCATCAGCCCGCGGGCGCCTACGGGCGACCGGGCGGTCGTCTGGAAGGCGCTCTCCTGGCGCATCACGGCATGGACCAGGCCGGTGGGCAGGCCGTAGCGCTGCTCCTCCCGGCGCACCAAGTCGGGGAAAGGGTAGGGGTAGACGCAGGTCCAGGTCCACCGCTCGGCGGTCGAGGGCGGACGCATGAGCTGCTCGAGGCTGACGGCGCGGCTGCCCACCTGGTAGCGGCGCCGGGCGCCGGTGAGCAGTCCATAGAGGCCACAGAGCGCCTCGCTCTCCCGGCCAGGATAGCGGGCGGCGGCCTCCTGTTCCATCAGCGCTAGGCGCCCCTCGGCAGCAGCGTCGAGGCCCACCGAATGGAGCAGCGCCGGCGCCGCTGGCAGTGTCAGCGGTAGCGCCGCGTGGGCGGTGGTGGGGGGCAGGGGCATCACTGGGGGCAGCGGTGTGTGGCCGAGCTGCTTGAGTCGAGCGTGAGCCGCCAGGGCAGGCCAGGTCAGCGGTTGCTCTTCAATCAAGTCGAGCCAGAGCTTCTTGGCCGTCGGTTGATCGCCGCTGCGTAACGCTGCGACGCCTTCCAGGTGCCGCAGGCTGGCTACAAAACGCCGGTTGCTCGCGTCTTTCCGCAGGGCCGCGAATTGAGTCTTCGCCTCCGCTGGCTTGCCGCACGACAACAGCGCCATGGCTCGGCCGTAGCGTGCTCGGGCGCGCCACTTACTCTTGCCGAAGCGGGACGAGTAGCGGGCATAAGCCGCGGCGGCCTCCGTGTAGCGACCGGTGCGCAGTAACAGCTCGGCACGGCGGTAGGCCGCTCGCTCGGCCCAGCCGCTCTTGCGGAACCGTCGCGGGATTTCGGCGTAGCGATCGATGGCGCCGGTGACATCACCTGATCGGGCTGCGCAGCGCGCCGCGTAATACTTGATCTCCGCCAAGTGAGGCGTGGGCAGGGCCCCGGCGGCGTCGAAAGCGCCGAGTGCCTGAGCGTAGTCGCGCGCTTGGTTCAGCGCCTGTGCCCGTCCCATGGCGATCACGGCGGCTTGGGTCTTGTGCTTGTCCCCCAGCGCGTCGAGCTCGGTGAGCGTCGCGGCTAGGTTGTCGTGGGAGGTCGAACGCGCCAGCGCCGCGACCCGCTCGGGCACCGACAGGCGCCCGCCAACCCGATCGAAGCCGGTGATGGCTTTGCGCACCCGGGCCGGGTCTTTGGCGTGGCTGACCAGCCAGCGCCAATCGGTGCCAGCCACCGCCTTGTCGCGAGCCGCCTCGGCGATGGTCGCACGCACCTCGTGGGCTTGTTCTTCGCTGGCGTGCCGTCGCGTCTGGCGCGCCTGCCGGATGGCTTTGTCCACCACCTTGCGGGCCGTCTTGAGCTTGCCGGCCCTTTGGTAGGCCACTGCCGCGCTGATCTGGTCTTGTACCTTGGGTGAGGTGCTGAACAGCTTCGCCGCTGCCTCGTGGGGCCCCGCCACGGCCGCCGCCTGGGCGTACCAGGCCTGAATTTCGCCAGCCACTGCAGGGAGCGCCGCCTCCAGCCCCTGGAGCGCCTCTACCGCCTGGGCGTGTTGGCCAGCGGCGAGGGCCGCCCGCCCCCGCGCCAAGCGGATGGTCGGCTCGTTGCGCTGCTCTTTGGGAAGCTCGTCGAGCAGCTTCAGGGCCTGGTCCCACCGGTGTTGGCGGAGTGCCTCGCGCCAGTCGGTGGGCGGCGGCGCGTGGTCGGTTGTGGCGCTGCTGGCCGCGTCGGCCGTCGCCGTGGCTGTCGCTACGGTCTGGCCCAGCCCCCCGTCGGCCCGCTCAGCGCCACCACAGGCGTAACAGCCACCGCCGAGCAACGTCAGCGCAGAGACCCACCCAGCTCGGATGCGCGATCGACGGCGATCCATCCCATCACGTTCTAGGGGGCGCCAGGCCGATGTGCAACTTGTGTGCAGCCAGCGCTGGCCATTCGGTTCCTAAGCGAGGGGCACAGCCACGAAGACTACTTCGCCACCCTTCTGCTCGATTTGGTAGCGGAAGGGCTTGCTGTGCTTGTGCTTCAACTCGTATTCGCTCGACTTGACCCGTTGCATGAAGGGGGCAAATTTGATGTGGTCCACCGGATCGCCGATGGTGCGCTTTGCCGCCAGATACTCGTCGAAGATCCGCTTGTAGTAGTCCTCGGGAGCTTCGTCGCGCAGTCCGCGAGCGTCCTGCACGTCCTCGTAGGACAGGGACACCATCCGTTCGTCCAGTTCCATGGCGTCGGTGAAGGAGCTCGACGATGGCCCCATGGAGGGCCGCCCTTCGGCGTCGGTCTCCTCCTCACGCACCCCGAGCAACTGGTTCAACAGCGAGTTGACCCGGAAGACCAACCCGCCGAGGACCTTGTGGTCCAGCTCGAACCGCAGATCGGTCTGGCCGTTGATGACCGCCAGGAGCCCATCCTCGAGATCCGAGATGGGTCGGGAGATATAGCCATCGATGAGGTGCGCTCCCACCGCCGTCATGACCAGCCCGAGCAAGAAGACACCGATGAGCGGCCACAGCAGGGCGCTGAAGCTGCCCACCAGGCGGGCCTGCGCCACGGCCATGACCACCGCCCGGTTCCCGTCGCCGTAACCCGCCAGAGACTTGGCGGCCCCATCCCAGTTTCCCGGGAGGTGCAGCTCGACCACCTGATCGGTGTTCATCGCCCCATCGCCCGACGGGGCGGCCGCTGCCATCTCGTCGGTGACGCTCTCGCTCTCGGCGATCATCTGGAGGCCGTCGGCCGACTTGACCGCCACGAAGAGCGCCAGCTTACTGGTCGCCTCGCTGGTCTGTTGCATCCGCTCGTTGCTCAGGGCCGTTCCGACGGCGATGCCGCCGATGATGGTCCCGGTCCCGTCCCGAACGGGAGCATAGGATGCGAGCATCTGCTCGTTGTGCGCCTTGTCGATCCACACGTCTGAGCCGGTGGCGCCGGCGAGGATGGTCTCCAACATCAGTTTGTGGCGCTCGCCGAGCTTGTCGCCTCGCATCAGCGCCGAGCGGTTGCGGCCAGCGACGACGCCCTTGGCGTCGAACATTACGATCAAGGTCGGTGCCACCGTTGCGAAGGCCGGATCGGACTCGGCCCGCACCTGGAGGGTGTTGGCCATGGTCGTCGCCGACTCGCTGCGAGCATTCGCCGAGCCCGCCTCGAAGGGATCGCGGATGTCCGCCTTGGCGGTCTGAACGCCCAGCCAACGCTCGATACGGAGGCCTTCAACCTGCAACTGCGCCACTGCGGCAGTGACCGCCCGCTGCGCCTCGCCCTTGTTCGACACATCCCCGAGCGTGGCGCGCATCAGTCCAAAGGACAGCGCAGTCACGACGAGCACCACGATGGTGAAAACCCCGATGATTGTTCCACGCATGAAGCGCGTACCCTCCTGATGGTCTTGCCTCGAAGGCCCCTGATGCGAAGGGTTCCGCAGGGCGGCAAGCCGGTTGACGTTAGCACTCGGTTGCGGAGGGCGACAATACTCTCCAGCCTGGTCCAGCTGGACGGCCACTTCGGCGCTGTCGTTGCATTCGGCGATTGTACACTGCAGCGTGCTGAGTATTATCAGGCGACCTAACGGCATGGTGGGTGTAGCTCAGTGGTAGAGCACTGGATTGTGGCTCCAGTTGTCGGGGGTTCAATTCCCCTCACTCACCCCAAAGTTTCTCTTCGTTGAGCCGGGTTCACCGGTGCCGGGTTCACCGGTGCGGGCGCGCCGAGCGCCAAAGCGAGTGCCCGGGACTGGGGGCGCACCATACGGTGCGGTATGGTCGGCTCCATGCCTGACCGTGACCGACGCCCGAGCCGTCAGCGGCTCACCCGCGAGCGCTGGGAAGATGCGGCGCTCGAAGCGATTGCAGAAGAGGGATTGTCCGCGCTGGCCATCGAGCCCTTGGCCCGTCGCCTAGGGGTCTCCAAAGGCAGTTTCTATTGGCATTTCGACGATCGAGAGGCCTTGCTCGAAGCCGCCTTGTCCCGTTGGGAGCGTCGCAGTGTCGCTCGGGTCGTCGACCGCTTGGCGGACGAGTCCTCGCCCCGGCAGCGGCTCACCGAGCTGTTGCGGTCCGCCATCGAAGAGACGCGTCATGGCCAGCTCGAGCTGGTCTTCGGCGCCGCCGTCGAGCACCCCATGATTGGCCCCTGCCTCGAGCGCGTTCAGGGCCGGCGTCTGGCGCTGGTGGCCGAGCTGCTGGTGGCTCTTGGTGCTGGTCCTGCGGTGGCCGAGCGACACGCACTGCTGGTCTGCGCTGCCCAGGTCGGCCTGTGCCATATGCTGCGGGTCGATCCGAGCGGTCGAGCTGAGGCGCTGGAGGCCCTGGTGACCCACCTGGTGGAGGCCTTGATGGCCCGCCGGGCGGCCAGCCCGACAGACCGGGCGCCAGCACCGAAGAAATCGCGCTCCTGAATCGCGCTCTAGACCGCTTTGCGGCGATGGGCGCTACTATTCTGGGGTGACCTTCGTTGTTCCACCAGGCGTGCAGCTGGTTCGTGCCATCGGTGCCGGCAGCATCTTCGAGGTGGCTCTCGTGGAGCACCGAGGGCGGCCCTGTATCTGCAAACGGCTCAAGCTCCGCATGTTGGATGAGCCGGCGGGCCAGCAGGCCATGCAGCGGGAGACGGAGTTGCTCGGGGCGATCCGCCATCCCTCGGTGCCCCAGCTGATAGCCGCGGGCTCGGATGAGCGTGGCCCCTATGTGCTGCAGACCCAGGCAGAGGGCTTGCCATTGCGTGCCTTGGTCGAGGGCTATGCAGAGCGAGGAGAGCCGGTCCCCCGGAATCTGATGACCATCCTCTTGCGCTCGGCCTTCGAGGCTCTGGCGGAGCTTCACAGTTACGCCACCGGTGAGCGCCGCTTGACACTCGTGCACGGGGACATCGGCCCGGATCATCTGCTCGTCGGCAAGGGCCGGGTGACCTTCATCGATTTCGGCCAAGCCCGTTGGCACGGCATGGCAGCCCAGCCGGGCAGCCGAGAGCGAGGCACCTTGCCTTACCTCAGTCCCGAGGTGGCCCGAGGAGAGCAGGAGCCCGACCAGGCCTCTGACGTGTTCGCCCTCGCAGCGACCCTGGCCTTCGCAGCCCTGGGCCGGGATCCCTGCCAGGCTGAGGGGCCTGCCGCTCGGCTAGTCGAGATTGCTGAGCGGGGCCTCGATCTGGAGGCTCTCGGCCGGTGCCCGAGCTTGACGGCTCAGGCTCGTGAGGCGCTGCTTCGGGCTCTTGCCTATGATCATCGCGAGCGGGTCAGCGACGCGCTAGCCGTCTTGGCGCTGGTCTCATGAGGGGGCCGCTGGTCCACGACGTTGCGAAGCGGGCGAGGAGCGCCTATCGTCGGACAAAATCGCCTTCCGCCGGCGGTACTGACTGCGTACACTTGAGCTAAGAGGACTCTGTATGTCGACAACAAGCCACATCGCTCATGGTCTAGTCTGCGTTGCTGCGCTCAGCTGCTTCGGATGCAGTGAGGCGGTGCCCCCAGCCAGCGAAGGAGCCTTCACGCTCGTTTTCTCGAGCGTTGGGACCGGCGGTGAGACCTGTCAGATCGCGCCCCACAACGCCCAAATTGGCTACACCGACGTCACCAAGAACAGCGAGCTCAAGAAGGACACCATCGGCGGAGCGCAGATCTTCTGCCGGGTCATCGACAATGGTGGCGAGTTCGAGGCTCATGGCTTCCAGGAGCTGAGCGCGAACCACCTCGACTTCACGGTGAGCAACCTCAGTCCCGGCGCCACTGAGGCGGCACCGGCGCTGGGTAACGTGTCCTACCGGAGCGTGGACACGGTCCGTCTCTATTCCTCGCCAGGCGATGCCATGTGCGAGTTCTGGTTCGACAACGCCCAACAGGTCGCGACGGGACGGGTGTGGATGGAGTTCCGGTGCCCCCAGATTGCCAACGCAGCGAGCAATAGCAGTTGCGCCATTTCTTCGGGCACCATCGCCATGCAGAATTGCGATCAGCATAAGTGATCCGAGGGGCCCCGAACCGGTTGGGTGCTGCAGTGGTGCTGACCGCGGCGGCGGGGCTCGGGGTCGGCGCAAGCGGGTGGCTGGCCGGTTGCGGTCCCACCACGGCTCCCAATCCCTTTGGCACCGATGCCGGCAGCGATGGGTCGGCTGATGATGGCGGAGATGGCGGCAGCTTCGATGGGGGGCCGGATGCCGATCCGACCCTTGGCGGGCCCTGCACGGTCGACGAGCAATGTGACGATCTGATCGACTGCACCTTCGACGGTTGCGACACCGAGATCGAACGGTGCCGTTTTCTGCCCGACGACAGCCAATGTCAGAACGACGCCTTCTGTGATGGCCTCGAGCTCTGCGTGAACAAGCAAGGGTGCCTGCTGGGCGAGCCGGTGAGCTGCAGCGATGGCAATCCGTGCAACATCAACACCTGTGACGAAGAGAGCGACGACTGTCTGTCAGAGCTACGGGACGTCGATCAGGACGGCGATCCGGACGATCACTGTGGTGGTGGCGATTGCGATGATGCCGACCCCACGGTGTCGTCCCTCGAGTACGAAGTCTGTGCCAACGGCAAAGACGACGACTGCGACGACGAGGTCGACGAGCTGATCTGCATGGTGCCGACCAACGACATCTGCGTCGACCCGCTCGAGCTCCCGGTGCCAGGCACCTATCCGATGACCACCTTTGCGGCCACGGCCAATTACGCGGCGAGCTGCGGGGTCACCAATCCGACGTTGTCCCGGGATGTGGTCGCCGCGGCCCTCTTCGGGCCCGGTCCTCTGATGGACGTCCAGCTGACGGCGCGCACCCTACAGGTCGACCTGGCTCTGGCTTTGATGGGCCAATGCGCCGACGCCAACAGTGAGCTGTCTTGCAGCCCTGGGTTCCTTCACCCCGCTGGTGGGCGAGTGGCGAAAGTGAGGGGGCGGAGCCTCGGCGATACTCAGGTCCAGACCGCCGTGCCGCTCTATTTGTTCACCGAAGGGGCCAGCGATGTGACGCTGCGCTACGAGCTGTTGCCAGCCAGTGCCCAGCCGGCGAACGAGACCTGTGGCACCGCCGAGCCCCTGCCACCCTCGACCCCCACGCTGGCCAGCATCGTCGGTGCCGCCGTCAATCTATCCATCGCCTGCGCGGCAGAGACGGGCGAGCTGGTCTACTCCTTCGATCTGTCGGCCACCCAGGACGTGGACATTTACGCCACCTCGACCGATGGCGATGGTCTACCGGTCATCTCTCTGCGCGACTCGAGTTGTGCTCTTCCAGATGACGAGATCGCCTGCAACGCCGCCGCGGCGGCACATCTGTATCGCCACTCGCTGGTCCCAGGTACCTACTACGTCGCGGTGGCCGCCACCGCTCCGACCGACGTGCTCGTGACCCTCGAGCTCTCACCGCCCACGGCGCCGCCGGCTGACGAGGACTGCGGCTCGGCCCCTGTTCTCACGGTCAACCAGACCTTCGACGTCCTCATGGCCGCCAACCAAGATGACCACAACACCGGCTGTCTGGTGGGCGGCGTGGACGCGGTTTACGCTCTCGAGCTCAGCCAGCCTTCGGATGTCCTAATCGTTGGGCGGCGGTCTCAAGGCGACGTGGCCGCCACGGTGTTGGCGATGCCTCCCTGTGCCGAGCCCAGCGATGAGCTGGCCTGTGGCCTCGGCACGCTGTCGCCAGTGCGGGCTCAGGCACGGAATGTACCGACGGGCAGCTATCGGGTGATCGCCGAGAGCACGGCTGGGCAGCCGATGCAGCTCACAGTCCTGGTTCGCCCCGCTGTGCCACCTACCATCGTGCCCTTCGCCAATGCTTGCGGGGACGTGGTGACCATCCCCGCGACCGGCGCTTTCTTACAAGGCACCACGGTGAACGCTCAACCGGACTTCAATGCGGCCTGCGACCAGGGAGGCCAGCCGCCCGGTGGTGCCGCCGATCAGCTGCTGAAGCTGGTTCTAACGCAGACCAAGCGGGTGGTCTTCGACATGCAGGGCTCGGCCTACGCGACCATCCTCGATGTGCGGGAGGGGGAGCCCTGTCCTGGGCAGGAAGTGACCCAAGGCTGTGCCGCAGGTTATTACCCGGCACGTAGCTATCTAGACCTCGAGCTTCCGGCGGCGACTTACTACGTCCAGATCGACGGATTCGCTGGCCAGCAAGGCCCCTGGTTCTTGGACGTCCACGTCGTCGATCCTTGATCTGAGTCTGGCTCTGACGAACAGCAAGCCGGCCTCTCGGCCTCGGACCCGGCCTCTGCAGCTCTAGCGACAGTCCAAGCCCGACTGCATGTGGTTGGGATCGTAAGGCGTCCGCTGGGTCTCGGTCCCCGCCTCGGCGGCGGTCGACTGGCAAGGCGTGCAGGTCTTTCCCGGCACATCACCGGGCAAACCCCACTCGACATAGACCAAGTCGGAGTTCGCCCAGCCCCAGTCCTCGACCAGCAAGTAGTGGGAGACTGCCGGTGAGGCGTCCAGCGTGCGGCGGGCGCCGTAGCTCGGCCCCTCGTAGAGAGAGCCGGGGCCGCCGTCCTCGGTGTAGACGACCACGCAGCGATTGGTTTCGGGGTTGGACACCCGCAACAGGGCGCCACAGTTGAACCGTTGGGCATCGGCCACATAGAAGATTTGAGGATCAGGCACGTCGCCAACCATGTGTGTGTTGACCGTGTCGATAACGTCGTCAAAGTCGTAGTCGACGTGTCCCTGCGCCCACGGGATGCTGGTGTCGTTATCCAGACAATTCGAGGAGTGCACGTCGTAGCGGCAGCCTTGGTAGTCGTAGTGGCCCTGTAGATACCCGCAGGTCGTGCCGTGGCCCCAGGTGGTTTGGTCTGCCGACGTGCCAAATCGAGAGATGAGATAAAACCCATCGGGGCTCAGCTCCCAATCCATGTAGTTGCACGATTCGGTGGGCGCAGCGGGAGAGACCGGGTCGGGAACGGCGGTGCAGAAAGGCACCGGCTGGCATCTGTCCGCCGTTCCTGGGGGCATCGACTCGCACCCAGACGCGCAATGAACCCGCCACAGCACGGCGTCGTCTTGGCAATGAACCAGATCGGTCAGGTCGCACCAGCGACCGTCCACCTTGCCGATGCAGGCGTCCGGATTGGGCTCGATGCAGGCGTGGCTGCCACCTTGGGTTGAGCTGTCGCAGCCGTAATGGCACTCCGCCAGCGCCACCTCAGCGGCACCCGCACAGGTCACCAGGCTCTCGCCGTCGCACCAGTCGCCGTCGCTGAGCTCGGGGCAGAAATCTGGGGTGCTCGCTCCGGCGCCGCCTTCACCGCCTGAGGCACTTGCGCCGGCCCCGCCGCTGCCATCAATGAGCCCCGCGGCGCCAGCGCCCCCGTCGCTGTTCTCGATACTCGGTACCGGCCCCGCCGGGCTGCAAGCCATGGCAAGGGCGCCGAGCATGGCCGCCCCGAGCAAGATCGGAGCGCTGAAACCTTCCAGGCCGATCGCCCGCCTGGTGACCGCCACGACCCTCGATATCGTCCACCTTCCAAGCTTCACCGCTGCGCCTCCTCGACGTTTCGTGGAAAAGATCTCGATTCACATAGAGCAATGGCCGTGCCAGGGGCTTGGGCGCTGTCGGCAGTCGGAATCGGGCGTCACCTAGCCCCGGTGCCCCAGCGAATTCAGGGGTTTGTTGCGACGGCCGCCACCGTCGGGGGGCGCGTTGCGGCGTCACAGGGCG
>JAUVCD010000280.1 GCA_030590865.1 Myxococcales bacterium
GTCCTGAGCTTCTGGGGCAGCCTCACGGTCGTTTTGGTGGCCCTGCGCTTGATGGCCGACCGATTGTCCCGGCTGCAGAGCGAGGACCTGTCCAAAGAGGTGCTGGTCTTGATGGTGGTCGCGAGCGTCGTGGCCGTGACCCTGGGCAGCTGGCTTGGTGCCCCATTGGCGAGGCGATGGCTCGGTTGGATCGACCAGCGCGTCTCACTGCGAAGGCCGCTGCTCGGCTATGGGGTGCTCGTGCTGCTACCGGTGCTGGCGTTGTTGTGGCCTCTTTGGCGTCATCATCGCGGGCTCATCAGACCGCTCGACGAGCTGATCTCGCTGGTCATCGTGATGGTGCTGGCAGGCGGTCTGGCGCTCGCGTGGTCCCGTCATCGGCCTCGCTCTCCGCTACGTCGCCGGGCGGTGGCCTGGTCGGTCGTGGCCCTTGGCGCCCTTGGTCTGGCGGTGACCGTCGTCATCTATCCGCAGGATGGAAGCGCTGCTCGTACCGTGGAAGCGACGGCGCTGGCTCGGCGCGGGGCGGCGCTGGTGCGGTGGGCGAGCGATGTGGATCGTGACGGTTCGGCGGCCCTACTCGCCGGTGGCGATTGTGGGCCTTTCGACTCGACACGAGGCCCCGGCGCTCACGACGTCCCTGGTAATGGGGTCGACGAAGACTGTGACGGCAAGGATGCCCAGCCTCGGGCGGGGCTCGAGCCTCGCTTTGCCCAGCCCCAGACGGGCCGCGAAAAACGACTCAACGTGGTGTGGATCGTGATCGACGGTGTGCGGGCCGATCGGACGTCGGTCCTCGACCCCCGCCACAAAACGACGCCTTATCTGGCAGCCTTCGCTCGCCACGGCTGGGTGTTTACCCAGGCCTACTCCCAGTCGTCGACGACCGGTTTCTCCTTCGCCAGCATGTTCACAGGCATCAATCTCAACTCGCTCCACTATGAGCCTGCCAAGGGAACACCGCGGCTGTCGGCGAGCCACCTCACCCTGGCCGAGCGTCTCAAAGAGCATGGCTACAGGACCGCTCTGCTCACCACCGGTTGGGTGGCTCGCACCTACCCGCCGCTCTTGCAAGGCTACGACCAGGTCATCACCCCCGAAGCCTTGCCCCAGGCGCGCCAGTGGTCGAAGCGCAATTCACCCATCGTGACCAGCCAAGCCATCGAGGTCATCGAACAGCTGGCCGAGGGGCCCTTCTTCGTGACCGCCTTCTACCACGATCCCCATTACCCCTACGTGAGGCACCCAGAGGTGCCGGACTTCGGCGGTAGCGAGCTGGGACGCTACGACAGCGATGTCGCCTACGCCGACCGTTACGCCGGCATGCTCCTGTCTCACCTCCGTCACCGGTCGTCCCTGTGGGATCGAACGATGGTCATCGTCACCTCGGATCACGGCGAGGAGTTTGGCGAGCGAGGCGGCAAGCACCACGCCCATACCTGTTATGTCGAGAGCACCCACGTGCCGCTAGTGGTGCGCATTCCTGGTGAGCGGGCGCGGCGGATCGATGCCCCGGTGGCGCTCATCGATATCGCAGCCACGGTGGTGGAGCTTGTTGGGGCCCGTCGCGACGGCGGACTGCAGGGGCACAGTCTGCTCGTGCCCGCTCGAAGGGACGGTGACGGCAAGAGCGATCGTCCCATCTTCTGCACCATCGTGGGTCAGTTCGAGCAAGAGCGTTTCGTCAGGCGTTCGGTGCGGGTCGGCGACTACGCCCTCATGCATGACGTCCGCAGCGGCATGGTCGAGCTCTATGACACCCGTGCCGACCCCCAGGAGCGGCATGATCTGGCGTCCGCCCCAGCCCAGGAGGCACGAATCGACGAGCTCCGAGGCCTGCTCTCCCTGTCTCGCGGTACCCTCGGCGACTGGCCCTAGGCGACGTCGTCCTTCTTTTCTGCGCCCACGGTGGTGGTGCCGTTGGTGAGGCTGCGTCCGACCATGGGCGTCCTGCACCTGGCCGTCCAGCGGAGCGATGATTAGGTTCGTCGACGACCATGAACGACTCGTGGAAACCATGGGCCGATGGGCGCAAGCTCGACAAGCTGGAGCGTCACATCTTTCTCTGCAGTGATCAGTCGGTGCCCAAGTGCTCGACCAAAGAAGCGGGTCTCGAGAGCTGGGCTTACCTCAAGCGGCGGCTCAACGAGCTCGATCTGGCCACCCAAGGGCGGGTGTACCGCACCAAGGCCAATTGCTTGCGGGTATGCCATCAGGGTCCCATCGCGGTGGTCTACCCAGAAGGCGCCTGGTATCACTCCTGCACCCCTGAGGTCCTGGAACGCATCATCCAAGAGCACCTGATGGGCGGCCAGCTGGTCGCTGACTACCTCATTGCGGTGCAGCCACTGCTGGCTGGGTGAATCCTAGGGACTGTTGGGCTCGCCACGAGTCAATGGAGCCCGTGGCGACTGGCTCATCCCGGCGGTTTATCGCTACTTGCCCGACGGTGCGGCCTGGCGCAGTGTCGCGCCAGAGAGGACACCTCATGATCATCAGCCGTCCCAGTACCGACGAGCTTGTCGCCCGCGCTGCAGACGTTCCGCTACAGGCCCAAACCCAAGTCGTCGTGGACCAAGGCGACTGCTGCGTCGTTATGGTTGACGGACAAGCGCTCGGCAAAGTGGAGCCAGGCCGGTGGCTGCTTCAGCAGCTGCCGTTCGGTCAGCAACTGCTGGCCGGCCAGGGCGGCACGACAGACTTCTTATACGTCTTCACGCGGCCCTTCGGGCCGCTGCGACTCGGCGGACGACTCGATGCCGCGGGGGGCGCCCGCTTCTTTGCTGAGGCCAGCGTCGTGGTTCACGATCCGGTGCTCTATGTGCGCAGTGTTGTCGGCAGCAGCGCCGAGGAGGGGTCCCGTTGGATCATTGCGACCCTTGGGTCTGAGTTGGGCAGCGCCCTCGAAAGGGTCGCGCTGGACACCCCCATCGAGCAGCTGTCGTCGTCGCTGCCTGGGATAGCGCAGACGGTGACCCAAGGGGTCGGACAGAAGCTTGGCGGCGTTGGGATCACCTTCCAGCAGCTCACCTCGCTGAACGTGAAGTCTCCCCAAGGTGCCGGTCCCGCTGCCTCGGGCTCAACCGGGGCAGGGGTGGGCAGACTTCAGCTGGTGGGGCCCATCGCTGGCAAGGTGACCGCCCCGTCGCCGGACCCGGAGATCACCCAATACGAGACCTTTGGATTGTTCGTCGCGGCCGATCCTGTGGCTATGGGGCACTACAGCGGCTACCGACCTGGATGGCGATGGCTGTCCCGAGGTGCCGGCTCGCTGATGAACCAGGTCCACGGCTGGCCGCTGGCACCGAATGGCACCACGTCCCACCACTTCACCACCGAAGCCGAAGCACGGGCCTATTACGGGGCGCTCCGACAACATGCGTTGTCATCCGTTCCTGGACTCACGCCTCAAGACACCCGTCAGGAGATCGGCCTCAATGTTCCCACCGCCTACTGCGAGACGCTGTGGAGCAACGGCCAGGAGGTCCTCTACCTGCTCTACGATCGCATGGGGGACATGGGAGTGTTCGGCAATGAAACCGATGGCGCTATCGGCATCTTTCCCGCTGGCCCCGAGGTGCCGGCCGTGCCGGAGCTCCCCATCATCACCTACAGGACTGCGAGCGACGTCCTCTACGTTGCTGTGGGCCCTGGCCCGTCTGGTGCCGCCGACCACGTGCTCATCATCTTTTCTGATGCTCATGCTCCCGAGCCGACGATCCCCGACGGAATGCCTCGGGCCGAGTGGATGAGCAAGTTCGAGAGGCCAGGGCTCCAGTTCACCGGCGATATCCTCGTCGTTCAGTGGGGGCGCTTTTCCGGCGCCGAGGTGCTCGCTGGCGAGGATGCGAATGACCCGGTCGCTTCTTTGGCGGCGAAGCTGGGTAGCAACATCGCCATCCCACTACACGTCCAGGACGAGGCCGCGGCTCGCCTCGGCGGACATCCGCCGGCCTACGCCGTGCGGATGGAGCCGGGAACCTACAGCCTCGACCATTACGAGCTGACCACCCAGAACCACGGCAGCTTCTCCTTCTGCGCCATCTCGCGGGATGGTGCAGAGAGCTTCTTGCCGTCCGATGTGGTGGGCAATGCTGGTGGTGTGCAGCTCGGTGGTCTCAGTGTCGAGCAATACGCCATGCTGTCCACTGAGCGCGACAATCTGGTGATGCGCATGGGCCCCCAGGCCTGCACGAGCCGGGAGATGGAGGCGCTGTGCCAGCGGTACAACATCCCGTTCACCGAGGATGGCATGGCTGGGCGGGTGAACGACTGGGAGCACTATATCGCCAACGACCCCGCCTTCAGCGCCCAATGGGCGATGCAACGAGGCATCGCGACGATGCGACTGCAGGGCCAGGAGCCCAATGAGCAACAGCTTGCTGCCATCGCCCAGCAACAGAACATGGCGCAGCAATCGTTGGAGCAGAATGCCTCCCAACTGGACGACATTCGTGATGCCGCGATTCACATCATCCGGTCGTCAGCCAACCGAACCCCGGAAGACGTGCTCACCATGGTTGGACAGCTCGGTCCGCAGTTCGCGGTCGAGACTGTGCTGCACAAGACATTGCGCATTCTGCGGGAGCCTGACGAGTTCGGCCGGTTCGACCACATCGAAAGCTGCGTGGAGCCACTGGCGCGGGCACACTACCGGTCGATGTCACCGGAGGATCAGAGCTTCGAGGGTTCGGAGGACAAGTTCTTCAAAGAAGAGCGCGAGGCGGTTTACAGCGCTTACGACATCGACGTGCCGGGTTTCTTCAGCAAGTTGTTTGGCTGAGCCCAGCGGTCTTCCCGTGACCCGATCAGTCCGGAGCCACCAGAGCGGGATCCTCGATCGCCGTCGATTCACACTCGGCCGGGCTGGTCACTGGATTGCACCGTGATGGGGTGCCCTCCGGCATGTCCAGCCAGTAGGAGGTATAGGCTACCGGGGCGGGGTAGTCGGTGCTGACGAAGTGAGCGCCGCTCGCCAGCGCGGTCTGCTGTCGTGCGAAGTCTTCGTTCAATGGCTCGACGCTTCCAGAGTCCGCCCGGGTGCGAACCAGCATCCCGGCGGCGACGGCTTCGGCGATCGCTGTTCCACCGCCGACCGGGTCGTTGAGCACCGCGACCGCCGCAAAGGGCTGGTCTGGGCTGGCATGGGCGAAGATTAGCCGGTCGTTCAAATCCAGGTGCCCGTGGGTATAGGCTTCCTGAAATGCACCGCTGTCGTCGAGGATGAACAGCACCTTGCCGCGCAGTCTGCCCAGGGTGGGCCAGCCCTCGTCCTGTAGCGCTGCGGCCAGGCTGTCGTGATCCCCTTGCACCGACGCAGGGGTAATGATGCGCTCCGCCGGCCAGACGGCGAGCAGGCCTTGGTGCAGCGTCGCGAAGTAGGCTTCCACGTCCGCAGGCTGCCCGTCCTTGAGCTCGAGTTGCACTACGATCGGATGGTGGGAGCAATGCTGGTCCGACCAGCCCTTGATGGCGGCCAGACAATCGGTCAGCAGGCGGCAGGTCGTCTGCTCGTCGATGATCGGCAGGTGGTAAATCTCGAAGCCCCCAAGCGCTTCGCTGAACCGCAGATCCAGCTCGAAGTGTCGCACGCCCTGGGTCTCCAGCTGTTGGTCCAGCGGCACGTGGGTGTAGCGCCAATCGTCTAGCTCGTTCCCGTCGGTCTCGACGTGGTAGCTGTTGTGAGTCGACTTGGTCTGCAGGTGGTTGAGCCGCAGCGAATCGTCCTGCCCGTGGTCTGCCGAGGCAGGCAGACAGGCCGTCGGGAGCGTCTCGGCGCTCACGTCTTCGTCCGCGCAGCCCGCCATCGTCAGCGCCCCGACGACCTGGGCGCTGAGCCACCCGAGATTTGGTCGAGAGCGTTGCACCGGCTTGCCATCCTAGCAGCTACCTCGTGACGGGCGGCGGAGTAGCAAGGCGTTTCAGTCTCGAGCGGATGGCACTCGCCACGCGGGCGGTCTACCGGGAGCTGCTCGGTTAGCGATCCTGTTTTCTTGGGGGGCACAGCGCCGTTGTTGCGTCTGGGACGGGAGGTGATGGTGTGCAGTGATGAGGCCACTCCGGGCTATCCGGAGACTGGCTATCGGCAGCTATCGGTGCTTGTCTTGGCGCCATGAAACTGCTGGTGACCGGCGCCGCCGGATTCATCGGCTCCCATCTTGCCGAGCGTCTCGTTGCCCGTGGTGATGAGGTGGTGGGGATCGACAACCTGGAGCCCAGCTACGATGTGGCGATCAAGCAGCGCAACCTCCGGCAGTTGCGTGAGCGTATGGAGGTCGTCGAGGGGGACATCCTGGACGCACCGCTCCTCGAGCGGCTGTTTGACGAGCATCGGTTCGACGGGGTGGTCCATCTGGCGGCACTTGCCGGCGTTCGTCGTAGTGTGGAGGCGCCCTGGCTTTACCAGCAGGTCAATGTCGAGGGTACCGCGCGCTTGGCCCACGCCATGGTTCAGCACGACGTGAGGCGGCTGGTGTTCGCATCCAGTTCGTCGGTTTACGGCGATGGCGCTGGGGCGGCATCCCGAGAGACCGATCCGACCGAGTCGCCATCAAGCCCCTACGCGGCGAGCAAGAGGGCTGCCGAGCTGCTCTTGCATTCCATGAGCCACGTCCACGGCCTGGAGGTCTGCATATTGCGCTACTTCACCGTGTTCGGTCCAAGACAGCGGCCCAACATGGCGATCTACCGGTTCTCTCTGGCGACCATGCGGGGTGAGCCGATCACCATGTTCGGTGATGGTCACAGCAGTCGCGACTACACCTATGTCGACGATGCGGTACGAGGGGCGGTCCTAGCGCTCGATCGCGCCCCCCGAGGGGTGTCCACTTACAATATTGGTAGTCATCGGCCCATCGTGCTGCGTGACATGATCGATCGGATCGGCCACATCGTGGGCTCCGAGCCCGTCGTCGAGCAGGCTCCAATGCCGGCCGCCGACGTGAGCCACACGCTCGCCAACATCGACGCTGCGGGGCGGGATCTCGGATATGAGCCGGCCATGTCCTTCGACGAAGGGCTACGCCAGTTCGTGGCCTGGCTGAGACGAAGCGACGAGCGAGCCTGCTAGTGCCGTGTCTCATAAGTCGCAACGCATGGTCGCGCCCCGCCCCTGATGGCTCATGATCGTTCACATCTCGGTGGGGGCGTCCCGGGCTGGCGAGCGCGAGTTTTCGGGCAGGTGGTGTTGATTTGCTGAAACTCACCAGGTCGGCACGGTGGGCACGGAGTGGAGATTAATGGGGAAACCACGGAGGGCGCCTCGCCACTTGGGGGGTGGAGCTCAGGGGGAAGGAGAGGCCAAGCTGGTCCACGGGGGATTGACGGATCAGATTCTCTCGGCGGCATTCACCGTCCACACGGCGCTTGGCCCGGGGCTGCTGGACACGGCATCGCCGGCCGCGTCCTATAATCCACTCCGTGCCCTCCCTCCCGTGCCCACCCCCAAATCGCCAAATCCGTGTCCCCCGTGCCCGACCTGGTGAATCCACCCGTAGAGGCCGACCATCAGCACAGTCGCCGCCAATTTGAGCGCCCATGCCCCATCAATCGGGCCGGGCCACACCAAAGCGTGACCGTGCCGAGGGGGCGGCTCATCGGACGGCGCCGAGGCCCCAAGGGAGGTGATCAATCATGAGCCTGATGGGGCGAGGGCGGTGCGCGACCTCGCGGGCATAGAGGTCTGAGCCACGGCCTTCTCTGTGATTTGCGGCGCTGCGCGCCGGCGTGCCGCGTCTGGCCTGGGGATCGCGAACGCCACAATGTGTCATGGCGTTCGCGACCACCGATCGTGACTTCTGAGACGCAGCACTAGTCGCTGGGCGGCCCTCTGGTGGTCACGAGTTCCGGCCCTGTGGGCGCTAGGCTATGGCTAGCAGGCACGGGAGATCATCATGTCCAAAGACATCAAGCAGCAGGTTACTTTCGACGCTACGCCCCACGCCGTCTACGACGCCCTGTTGGACAGCAAGAAGCATGCGGCCTTCACCGGCGACACCGCTCGGGGCAGCAAGAAGGTGGGCGGCCGCTTCAAGAGTTACGGCACCTATATCGAAGGGGTGAACGTCGAGCTGATTGAAGGTCGACGCATCGTGCAGGCCTGGCGTGCCTCCGACTGGCCCACCGGGGTTTATTCGATTGCGACCTTCAGCTTGGACATGGCGAAGAAGGGCAAGACCAAGCTCGTCTTCACCCAGACCGGCGTGCCCAATAGCAAGCACCAGGGCATCACCCAAGGCTGGAAAGACTATTACTGGCGACCGATGAAGCTCTACTTCGCCTCGAAGAAGTGAGCCGCTGCTGGGATCGCCCGCCGCTAGACTGGAATGAGCGGCCAGCTATCCTTGCCGCGCCGCTGGGCTTGGTGGCTGGACGGGCTCGGTCGTAGGGCGTTTGGGTCGTTTGCGCTCCCCGACTCGCCCCTCGCCACCCTTTCGCCGGTCTGCTGGCCGAGGTGGGCGCCGACGTTTCATTTTCGGTAACTCGACGGTGATGATGATGCGCCGCTGACCGCGCCACACCTCGCCGCTGATCGCTTTGGCCTTGGATTGCAGTGCGCCCCGGACCGCGCCGATGACCGCGCCATCCGAACGGGCGGGCGTGCCACCGGCGCGGACGAGCACGTCGCCGTCCCGTAGCCCGACGCCGAGAGCCGACACGCCAGCTAGGGCCAAGCCCGCTGGGCGCCATGGTGTGGCCGCCACGGGCGTGCCGCTCGGCCGGATGCCCCCGTCGACGGCCGCCTGTACTCGCTTGCGGCTAACCAGAATCCCGATGGCCGGAAGGGCTTTCGGCGTCCCGCCACGGGCCAATCCGGCGGGTGCTGGGGAGCGATCTTTCGGCGGTGATGGCTTGCCGTCCAGTCGGGCGATCGCCTCGGCCTCCGGAGTGGGTGGCAGTGGCGTCGGCTCACGCTGCGTCGGCAGAGCATCGATCTTGTGGGCCGCCAAGTCCACGGGCAGCGCCAACCGTTTGGCCAGCGGTGTGACCACCGCACGGCTCATTGCGAAGACGCCCACGAAGGGCAGCAGGAGGAGCAGCGTCAGGAGTGGCCGGCGCGCCACACCGCGGGTGATAGCCCGCCAGCTGGGTCGCCTTGGCCACTCCCGAGTCACATTGTGCTCCGCGCTACTCTTCTGTCGCTGCCTCGTCATCCCCCGGGCCGCTGTCACCGGGGTGGCTCTGGCCGGCCGTGGATCCCCGTTTCCCCTTGGCGGCGAGTCGGGCGTCCTCGGCTTCTTTCCGCTCCTTCTCGGCGGCGGCGCGCGTGACGGAGAGCTGCTGCATCACCGCAGGTCTCGGTGCCATCATCATCGTCATGGTTCGTCCTTCCATTGAAGGGTTCACCTCGACGCTGGCGATGTCCAGGCACTGATCCATGATCCAGACGAGCTGTTCCCGGGCTTTGTGCGGGTGGGTGATCTCCCGGCCGCGGAAGCGCACGGTGAATTTCACCTTGTTGCCCGACTCGATGAACCGGCGCGCTGCGCGAGCTTTGAAGTCGAGATCGTGGTCGTCGGTCTTGGGCCGAAGCTTGACCTCCTTGACGTCCACGGTGCTCTGCTTGCGCTTGGTCTCGCGCTTCTTCTTCTTCTCGTCGTACTTGTGCTTGCCGAAGTCTAGGATCTTGCAGACTGGCGGGTTGGCCTTGGGGTTGATCTCGACCAAGTCGAGCCCCTGGTCGCGGGCCTTCGCCAACGCCTCCCCTGTGGCCATCACTCCGAGCATGTCACCATTGGCATCGACGACCCGGATCTCCGGGACTCGGATGCGGTGGTTGACTCGCTGTTGCGGTTCCCGTCGACGTCGGTCGTAGCGTCGTCGAAATGCCATGCGTTGTTGTGGTACCTCCTCGTCCGAGCCGTGGTTTCACCAGGCCGGGAATGTCACCCCACGCCGTCCATCGGGGGTGCTGTTGTGGTCTATGAGTAAGCGCGTCAATGATAGGCGCGTCAATGATAGGCGGAATTTGTGCTCCAAGGCGCGTGTTTCGTACATCACGGCGTCGCCATCAGGGCAGCGGGATGTCGGCCAGGCTGGGGCGTGGGCGCAGACCAGCGGTGCGGCCGCAGGCGCGATCGGGATGGCTCACGGGCGAGCTCCAAACGGAGCGGCGGTGTGACCGCCAGCCGGATATCGAAAGCCCGGGTCATCAAGAAGTAGTAGGCGCGCGCAGGATTGAACTGCGGACCCCTACCGTGTCAAGGTAGTGCTCTCCCACTGAGCTACGCGCCTGGGTTGGTCAAAGTGTTCCTTCGAAACTTACGTTCCGACGGGCACAGCGAGCTACCAGCGCGGTTACGTCGAGTCAAGCTTCCTCCGCAACGACTGCTCATCGTGGCGGCCCAGAGTGTCACACTAAGCGGGTGGTTGGGCGTCTAGGGTCCGAGGGCGATGCCCCTGGACGCAGGCTCGGGGGAGCGCGCCTCGCCATCGGGACCGGTGGTGTCCAGCGCCCGTTCTTCTCGGGCGACTTGCGAGCAGCGCTCATCCCGACTATGCACTTGCGCCCGCCCACGGGTGGCTTGAGAACAGGGGATTATCCTTGAATACCATGATGCTACAGCCGGCCAACGCGCCTGGCCGAGCGGCCCAAGGCACCCCGCCGGCCGCACTTGCTGCCCCTGGCGACTCGGCTGCGGGCGCTGAAGTTCCAGAGGGTGGCCCGCCGCCTCAGGGTGGTTTCGGCGGAATGGGGATGATGCTCCTCCTCCCGCTTCTCCTCTTTGGGGTCATCTTCTTGATGAACCGAGGGGACAAGAAGAAGCGTGCGGCGCTGGAGGGCAAGCTCAAGAAGGGCGACAAGGTTGTGACCCGCGCGGGCTTCATCGGCAAGCTCGTCGAGGTTGGCGAGCGAGAGGCTCGCATCGAGCTCGCCCCTGGGGTCAATGTGTCGATGATCAAGACCTCCATCGAGGGGCTCTACGAGCCGCCGCCGGTGGGGGCGACCAAAGACGACAAGTCAGCCAAGTCCACCGGGGGTAAGGCCGACAAGGACAAAGCTGACGACGACAAGCCCAGTAAGGGTGATGCGGTTGGCAAGAAGAAGAAGTAACGGTCTCCAGTGACTTACCAGATCCTCACATACGTCTTTGCCGGCATCGCCGTGCTCGGGCTCGTCGGTGCCTGGATCAAGCGATCCAAGCGGGTCGAGCTAGGCTCGCTCGCGGTGTGCGCCGGCATCGCGGCAGCGGCGGCCTACAGCCGGGTGTTCTGGCCCGTGCCTGTCTTCGGGCTGTGTGTCATATGGGCGGGGTTTGCCGCCCTGAACACCATGAACTCGGCCTGGCGTCTCAAGGTGGGGCTGACCATCTTCGTGGCCGCCGGTGCGGCGCTCTCGGTTTACCCAACGGTACACGACGAGATCCTCTGTCCCGAGGTGTCGCCTGACCAGACTCAGCAGCTGCCGGCGACTTGTCCCGCGGTCATCGAGAGCCTGGACGCCAAGGTGCGGGATGCGCTGCTCAAG
>JAUVCD010000172.1 GCA_030590865.1 Myxococcales bacterium
GGCCCTGGGCTGCCCACGGGATTGACGCGCCGCCGCCGGGCCCTGCAGCCCGCGACCGTCACTCGAGCTGCAGGTCAACCCACAAGGCATCGTGATCCGACATCCCGAGAACGGTCACCACGCCGCCATCGATGACCCGAAAACCGCGGGTCCACACGTAATCCAGCCGCATGCCATTGTGATGGGTGGCCTCCGTGTGCCCCGCGATCCCCACAGCATCCACAAAACCGGCGCCCCGCAGAACGTCCAGCTCCGGCGCCCCGCAATAGGGCGCGTTGAAGTCGCCACCGATGATCTGCGGACGGTCGCAGGCCCGCGCCTGGGCCACGTCGAGCACTTCTTTGGACTGGATGGAGCGCAGATCGCCGAAGATGTCGTTGCTCTCCAGATGAATGGCGTAGACCCGCACACTCTGGTCCCCCACCGGCAGGTCGGCGTGGAGCGCCACTCGTTGGCCCAGCCGCGGCTCGTCCACGCTGGCGAACCAGTCGAACTGGCTCGAGTGGCAGGTGAGCGCCGCGCTGCTGAGCGGCCGCCGCGAAAGGATCGCCTGGCCCGTGTCGCCACCGACGTCCCGGTCAATCTCCAGCTCCACGAACTCGATGCCATAGACATAGGCGGCCTCGAGCGCCTCAGCCATGAGCCGTGCGGCCCGACGCATGTCGTTACGAGACGAGCAGCGGTCCACCTCGCTCAAGAGGTAGACGTCAGCGATCGACAGCTCGGGATGGGTCGCGAGCAAGGCGATCTGGTCGTCCAGATGAGACGTGTACTCCACGTTCCAAGCGACGACGCGCAACCTGTTCGGCCAGCTCTCGGGCAGCGTTGACGGTAAGAAAGACCCTGCTTCGGACACGGCGATGTCCAGCGGAAGGAGGCGCGAGTCATCGCTCGGAAGCTCTTTCCCCGACACCGGATCGGTACGTAGCTCGTCACTCACCGTTGGGCAGACAGCGACCGTGTCGTCCAGATCCGGCCAGATGCCCGCGGTACAGTCGTCGGCAACGTCATCGCCAGGCAACGGCTCGCCCGCCGCCGGCACCGAGCCCGAGCAGGTCCAGTCGTACTGGTAGGACTGGGGGTCGGGAATCGAGTCGAGCTGTGCGTGCCGCTCGCATAGCTCAGGCTCTTGCTCCGCTGGTGGAGGTTGCAGGTCGTCACCCTCGCAGGCCCACAGACCCGCAATGGCGATGAGGGCGACCGCCGCAAGCTCGGAGCGCATCATGACGAAGCATATCAGAGCTCACCTCAGGTCATAGACGAACCCATGGGTCGTCGCGCAATGAGGCGCCCCGGGATCCCGACTGCCGTCCCCCAGATCGCATTGATGGCATCGAAGAGGTCTGGCTCATTGGGCACATCGAGGATTCCGCCAGCCCGTCTCGGCATAGCCCAGCATTTCCTCAGCAGCGCCCAGGCCCGCCGCGGTGGTGTAATGGGCACGGATTGGATAGGCGGTCGACTCGACGAAGTCGTCGTAGTCTGGTGCGGCGCCGGCCATGGTCGTCGAGGCCGTCGCGCCCAGTCCCACACCAAGCGCTAGAATCGTCGAGGCTACACTCAGCTTCATGTCGTCCTTCTCCTCGGTAGACAAACTGCCTCGCGCCAACCCGTGGGACTTAGAACCTCGGGGCACTGAGCAGCCGCACCTCGGGCGACCGCTCCGATATGGGGGCCGGCCAGCACCGAGGTGCCCACCGACTCTTCAATGAGCGTGCCAAGTCGCCAGCAGATGTGCGCCGACGTCGGCCGGACAACGACAAGTCCCGACAACCCAACGGTTTGTCGTCCCGCAGCAGGGCCACAGCCCCACCCACGGAGCCCCCACCTCGGCGCCCCTCGTTAGCAACCTAACGTGGCGCGACAAAATAGCGACAGCCGACCTGCGCGCTTGAGGGCGCAAGCCGGCTGTATCGATGGTCCGTTAGCTCGTCTGCGGCGAGAGGCCCGCAGATCCGACCAGCGAGCGGTCAGTTGGGGGCGGTCTCGGTGGCGCAGCCGAACTTCACGTGGACCTCACCGGCGGTGCTCTCCTGCACCAGGGTGCAGGTCGACGGGCAGAGGAAGATCTCGGTGGGGTTGTAGCCGTTGTCGAAGTACCAGCCACCATTGATGGTGCAGTCGTACTCGCTGGGCACGTTGTAGACCGCTTGGGGCGTGGAATTCTGGGTGGGGATGAAGTCGACGTTCGTCTCGTCCGGGACGATGACGCCCTGAGGCGGCGTGGGAATGTCGAAGTGGCAAGCGATGGGCGTGTGCTCGATGACGGCTGTGGCCATGTCGGAGAACACGGGTGCGAAGCTCTGGCTGCACAGGTCGCCATAAATGCCTGAGGTCTGGGTCTGGAGGTCCAGGTAGGTTTGACCGACTTTCTGGGACACCGGGAAGCAGGCGAGGCCCTTGTCACAGCACGGATTGGCGCAGTTCTGACAGCCAGTCACCGCACAGATTCCGCAGCTGAGCGGACCTTCTTGGGAGGCCACGATGGCGTTGAACTTGAAGTCGGTGATCGGCGGGTCGAGCTGAGCCAAGGCGTTGGTGAAGTCCTGGGCACTGGTGTCCGACTCGTCGTCCGAGACCACCAGGAACGTCTTGGTCGCGTCAGGCCGCAGCGAGCCCTTCCACTGGTCGTAGGTGGAGATGATCTTGTCGAGGGCATCGGTGCTGGCGACCTCCTCGAAGACGTGGCGGTAAGCCGGGAGGTTCTCGTCCTCCGGGCAGCTGCCGCTACCGAGAGGCTGGGGCAAACACACGCCCGTCTCGAGCAAGTCGAAGATGGTGTTGTTGCTACCCTTCGAGATGATGACAACGTGAGCGTCGATGTTGGATGCAGTGAGGGCACCCACCAGCGTGTTCACATAGGATTTCACCTGGGCCGATTCGAGGGCCATGCTGGTCGAGTTGTCGACGGCGATGATCAGATCTGCCGGCAGCTTCTCCAAGTTGGCCACCGACGATGCGTCGCCACAGGGGAACGGCACTTCGCCGCCGCCCGCACCTGCTGTGTCGCTGCCGCCGCCGGCGCCACCCGTGGCGGGTGTGAAGCTACCACCGCCGCCATCAGATCCCGACGAGGTGTTGTCCCCCGGATCGGCAAGCTCGGCATCGTCAGAGCTCGCGCAACCGCCAGCGAGGGCTAGCGAAAGAAGTGAAACCAAGGTGAAGCTGATGGCTGACCGTGCGGGGCTTTTCATGTCGTCCTCCGAAACCGGGGTAAGGTCCGAGGACAGTAGTCTCACAAAAACCTACACTATGCAACCAGGTAGGTGTTTGCTTACCTATGAGCACAGCGTAACGTGATGAAATCACGTGCCTAAAATCGGCATCAGCGCATCTGGGAATCGCAGCCGAGCGCGACCTGCACCCGAGCGTGGGGCTGGGTCTTGAACATCTCACAGCTCTCGCCGTAGAGCCTGAGCGTGCCGCTGGCGAGGTAATCCCAGCCTTCCTCATGCTCCGAGTCCCGATCGAGGTAGACCTTGTCATCCACCATGGCGATGGCCACGTAGGGATCGCCGTCGGCGAAAGCCCGCTGGTCCACTACGAATGAGCAGCTGGTGGTGTCTCGGGCGATCGACTGAAGAGCCGCGTTGACGTCCTTTTCGAAGGTATCGATGCGAACCGAGTAAGCACAGTCGTCCGACGCCTCGCACCCCTCGTAGCGCGCCGTATCGCCGGCTGCCGCCAAGGCCGAAAGATGGGCCGCGTCAGCCGCCGGCTCGCCATCGACGACGCCGACGACGTAGGTCAGTATGCCCTCTTCCGCGCCTTCGGCAACGACGTCCACGGCGTGCTGGATGTCGTTCGCCGACCCATTACCGTCGACGTCACAGGCCGTCGGCTTGCCATCAGTCAAGAGCACGATGGCGCTCTGCCAGGCCTGGGCCTGATGAGACACCGCGCGCACCGCGCCATCGAGCGCTGGAGCCAGCGGCGTGCCCCAGTAGTTATCCCCATCAGACTGGGAGACCTGATTCTTGAGGAGCTGGACACGCTCAGGCGTAAACAGCGCTACCTCAGCATCGTCGTAGGTCAGCGCTGAGCAGCGCTGCTCGGGACCAGGAAGGTCCGCCGGGCCGCAGTTGCCACAGTTGGGATCGCTCACCGAGCAACAGGTGAGCGGTGCGTCACCGCCAGGGAACATCGTGAGGTCAGCCTCGACCCGATACTCGAGCTGCTCGAACATAGAGAACAGTGCCGCCCTGGTGGCAGTCCAGCGCGTCTCGGTCGCACTGATCGGCAGATGCATGCTGCCCGAGCGATCGAGCAAGAACACCACGTTGGCGCCAACCGACTCAGCCTCAAACACGACGTCGCTGTCCGGGCAGCTCACGGTTGGCTCAGCAGGTGAGCAACCGAGTAGCAATGCCAGAGATGTGCCGCCAAGGATCGCGAATGGTCGAGCGTTCATGAGGAGCCTCCTACCACAACTTACACAGGTGCCAACTATCTTGCAATTGGGCACAGCCACATACGATGGATCCACTGTGAGTGTACCGGGGCGGAGGTGCCGAACTCGCGCTCACAGGCACGGAGCTTTCCGCTGCGCCAGGACCTAGCCTTGACAACTCGGTGCCACCCCGTCGACCTTAGGTGTCGCAAAGGGGAGGCCTTCATGCACGTCGCACTCGTTGGAGCCGAATTCGAGGAGAACCTGGCGGTTCGCTACCTGTGGGGAGCCCTGGAGCGGGAGGGGCACAGGGTCACCTTCGTCGTCTTCAATGGCGCTGAGGACATCGAGCGAGCTGCTCGGGAGCTGGCCGCATCGGGAGCACCGGTGGCAGGCATGTCGATGGTGTTCACCTATCGGGCCCGCGAGTTTGCCGAGCTGGCCGCGCGGGCTCGGGAGCACGGTTTCGACGGTCATCTGGTAGCGGGTGGTCACTTCGCGGCGTTCTACGCCGAACGCTTGCTGACCGAGCTCGAGGCCTTCGACTCGGTGGCCTGCGGTGAGGGCGAGCAGATCCTCTGCGAGCTGGTGCGGCAACTCGCCACCCAGGTTGGGAGAACGCCGACATCCAAAGGCGACCCAACCATGGACGGCGACGACCTGGAGCCGGCCATGGATCTGAGGTGCGTCAGCGGGCTGGTATGGCGTGACCGTGGGGCCATCGTACGCAATCGACAAGCGGACAAGCCGCCGGATTTGGACACCCTCGCCCGGCCGCCCCGCAAGGACCCGCTGGACGACTACCTGGGCCTCGGCGTGACGAACATTCTGTCCTCGAGAGGGTGCAGCTACTCGTGCGCGTTCTGTTCCATCGCGGCCTGGCACCAGCAATGTGGCGGTGAACGACTGCGGCTCAGGGCGGTCGATCAGGTCGCCGAGGAAGTCAGCGATCTGTTTCGCAGTGGCGCGCGCATTTTCAACTTCCACGACGACAACTTCTTCCCCCCCGCTCAGGCCGAACGGTTGGACCGGGTGCACGCGCTGCGTGATGCCCTGCAACAGCGGGGCGTTGGACCGATCGCCTTCGCCATCAAGAGCCGGCCCGACACGGTGGATTCCGAGCTCTTCGAGCTGCTCAAGTCCATGGGTCTGTTCCGCGTCTTCCTCGGTATCGAGGCCGGCACCGCCGAGTCACTGCGGCAACTGGGTCGAAACCAAACGGTGGCCGACAACGAGCGGGCGCTCGCTGTGCTGGGGGAGCTCGACATCCACAGCTGCTTCAACCTGCTGCTGCTCAACCCCGAATCGACGCTCGAGGATCTGGCGGGGAACGTGGCTTTCCTGAGGCGCCACCCTCACAACCCGATGAACTTCTGTCGCACCGAGATCTACGCCGGCACGCCGCTGCAGCGTCGGCTACAGCAACAGAACCGACTGAGGGGAGACTGGTGGGGTTACGACTACGCCATCGCCGATCCCCAGGCACAGGCGGCCTTCGAGATCATTTTTCCCTGCTTCGAGGACCGCAACTACGCCGATGCGGGAGTGCATCACCTGGCCATGCAGGTGGACTACGAGCACCAGCTGCTCTGCCATTTCTTTGGGCCACATTCCTTGGGCCAGCCCGTCGCTGGCCAGGCGGCATTGCGACGGCGAGTCAAACAGTACCTCGTCGAGGTCAACCTCAATACGGCCGACCATCTCGACACCATCATCGCTGCCATCGGCACGGGAGTGCCGTCGACGGCCAGGCGCCGTGTCCTGGTCAAACAGCTCCGCGGACCGATTGCAGCCGACAACCTCGCGCTAGGACAGCAGGCCCACCAGCTGCTCGCCGAGATCCATGAGGCCGCTCGCACGCCGGCATCCCGGCGCTTGTGGCGCAATGCTGCCGCCGCCGCGGGCATCGCGGCGTCCCTCACCGTGGCGGCGGCCTGTAAGGACACCAGTCACCCGACCGAGATGGCCCCGGTCCCTACCGAGCCCCACCCGGATCCCACCCACCCCCATGAGATGGCGCCCATGCCGCCCGAGCCCACGGACGATGGCCTAGATCAGCCGCTGGTGCCGGTGCCCGATGACCCCCACCAGGACGCGGGCGTCGATCCAACCCACATGATGGAGATGGCAGCAGTTCCCCCGAGGCCGCCACCGCCGCCGGATGACTCGCCCGAAACCTTCACGCCGGCACCGAAGAGCCTGCTGCCCCGCACCATCGTGGACCGGGCGCTGGCCATTCTCGCCCGTTACGTCAAACCTCCCCAGGACGTAGAGCTCGAGCTGTGGTTCGATCGCCGGGGCAACGTGGCCCGCATCGCCCTGCGTGGGCAGCGTCTGGGCGCCACCGTAGAGCGCTACGCCGGACAGGAGCTGGCGGCGCTCTCCACCAGCGACAGCTTGGTACACAATCGACGGTTCACACTGACCTTCTCAGCCGCCGAGCTACGCGCCGGTCAGGCGCTCTATCCGAGCCATCCCAGAGAGCGGGTGCCACCGCCCCCGCCACCGCCACCGCCACCGCCACCGCCGCCGACTCACCCCGCCGAGCGAGCGCCAATGCCGCCGCGACCACCCAGCCACTCTCGGGAGTACGCGCCACGACCACCGATGCCCCCGATACCGCCGAAAAAGCGGTAGCGGGTGCGCCAGCAGGTCGCCCCGTCGGCTAGCTGCCTGCCTCTGTGGTGCATCCTCGGGTATCATGAGCGCCATGAAACGCGCCTGGCTTGCCCTCGTCATCCCCGTCAGTCTTGCTCTCGTGGTCCCAGCCGCCTGCTCAGCCGGCGCGGAAGGTGATCCCAGCAGCTCGTCGAGCTCGAGTGCTGGCACCGCTGGCGCAGGGGGGATCAGTGACGTGTGCGGGACCTGCCTCGGTCAGTTCTACACCCCGTGCCTGGACGACGGCACGGCAGGCACACCCATCGAGTGCCCAGACATCTGCTCGCCCAACGTCGGCTGCACCGACTGCCTGGCAGGCAGCACCGTCTGCGTGGGCAACGAGGTCTTCACCTGTACCGAGGAGGGCACAGTCGGCACGCTGATCGAAACCTGTGACGTGGCCCTGGGCTTCGTCTGCTCGGAGGGCGAATGCCGGCAGGGGTGCGACATCGCCGATGAGCTACCCTCCAACGTGGGCTGCGAATTCTGGGCGGTCGACCTCGACCAGCAGGACGCCTTCAACGATCCGGCCAGCGCACCCTGGGGCGTGGCGCTATCCAACGCTGGCCAGGCGGTGGCCAACGTCACCATCGAATACAACGATTCGCTCCCCGCCGACCCGCCCAACCCGGTGGTCCACCTGCAAGTGTCGGTGGCACCTGGCCAGCTCGAGCAGGTCATCCTGCCCACCCGGGAGCTCGACTGCGGCGTCGCCCCCAACGACTACGCGTCGCCGGGCACCTGTCTGTCGTCCCAGGCCTATCGCATCACCTCGTCGTCACCCATCGTGGTCTACCAGTTCAATGTATTCGAGAACGCCTACTCGAATGACGCCTCGCTGCTACTCCCCACCAACGCGCTCGGTCAGGTGTACCGAGTGATCACCTGGTCACCAGGCCACCCATTTCCGATCGAGATGTTGGGCAACATCTCCGATCGGTCCTACGTGACCATCGTGGGAACCGAAGAGGGCACGACCGTCACCGTACGGCCCAGCTGGCGGATCAAGGGCAACGGCGCCATTCCGCTGACCCAACCGGGCGAGACCATCCAGGTCGAGCTCGGGGCCTTCGACGTGCTCAACCTCGAGACTGATGACGCAACCTTCGCCGAAGCCAACCAACCTCTGGTGGCCGACTTGACCGGAACCACCGTCGAATCCAGCAAACCAGTGGCAGTGTTCGGCGGCGTGGAGAGCACCTCGGCGCCCTATCACGTGGACATCCCCACATACCCGGGCTGGAACTCGGACGACACCTGCTGCCTCGACCATTTGGAAGAGCAGATGTTCCCCCTCGAGTCGATCGGCACTCGCTTCGTCATCACCCGCAGCCCGATCCGCTCGACCGGCAGCTGGGCCGAGCCCGACGTGTTGCGCTTCGTCGGTGCCGCCGCACCAGCCACGGTCACCACCAACCTGCCAGCGCCTTTCGACACCTTCACGCTCCAACCTGGAGAAATCCGGGACACCTGGGCAGACGCCGATGTGGTCGTCATCGCCAGCGAGCCGGTGCTGATCGCCCAGCTGCTCATCAGCCAGGGATACGTGGATGGCCCCTACAAGGGCGATCCAGCCCTGACCATGTTCCCGCCAGTCGAACAGTATCGAACCGAATACGTGTTTCTGACCCCCGGATCGTGGATCGAGAACTGGGTCGTCATCGCCGCCGAAATCGGGTCTCAGATCACCATCGACGGCAATGTGCCCACCAACTGCATCGTCTCCGCCGCCATCTCGCTGGAGGGCACCAACTACGAGGCACGCCGCTGTCCGCTGAACGAAGGCGTCCATCAGCTCTCCGGCGATCTACCTTTCGGGATCGCCGCCTATGGCTACGGCAGCGCCGGCAGCTACGCCTTTACCGGCGGCGCTGACGTCAAGCACATCTACGACCCGCCGCCATTGAATTGACCCCCCGTCACTTGGCGGCGGCGTGACCTTCTGAGCCCCGACCGTCGCGGGCCCTCAGCCCGGCAGATAGCGCTCGTGCAGGTGAGCCTTGTAGTGGGCGATATCGAGGGGGCCGCCGGTGGCTCGCTCGAGCAACTCAGTGGGCGACCAGCGGCAGCCGGCGCGATGAATTTTGTCCCGCAGCCAGCCAACCAAAGGCACGAAGTCGCCGCTGGCGATACCGCTGGGGATGGCGGGGTTCTGAGCCACGGCAGAGCGGTAGAGCTGGGCCGCGGTGACGGCGCCTAGGGTGTAGCTCGGGAAGTAGCCGAAGATGCCAAAGAACCAGTGGATGTCCTGGAGGCAACCCCGGGCATGGTCAGGCGGCGTCAGCCCTAGCAACTGCTTCATGCCGTCCTGCCAGGCGTCGGGCAAGTCGCTCACCTCGAGCGCCCCTCCAATCAGCGCCTTCTCCAGTCGGTACCGGAGAATCACGTGAGCCGGATAGGTCACCTCGTCGGCCTCGACGCGAATGAAGCCGGGCTTCACGCGGGTGTAGCACCGGTAGAGGTTGTCCGCGGTCCAGGCCGGTCCGTCGCAGCCAAAAGCCTCTCGAATGAGTGGCGCGGCCAACTCGAGGAACGGACGGCTGCGGCAGGCCTGCATCTCGATCAGGAGCGACTGACTCTCGTGGAAGGTGATCCCCCGGGGCTCGCCGACCGGCTGGTACCGCCAGGCCTCGGGCAGGCCGCGCTGATAGAGGGCGTGGCCGGTCTCGTGCAACACGCCCATCAGGCCGCCGGTGAAGTGGGCTTCGTCATAGCGGGTGGTGATGCGCACGTCGTCGGGAGTGCCACCACAGAATGGGTGAGCACTCACGTCCAGGCGACCATGATCGAGCTCGAAGCCGACGATCTGCATGAGCCGCATTCCGAGGGCCCGCTGCGCCTCGACAGAAAAGGGTCCGGTTAGATCGAGGGGCTCACCAGCCGCCGCCTGGCTCTCGACCACGCGCTCCAGAAAGCCGGGCAGAAAGGTGGCCAGCTCATCGAAGAGGGGATCGATCTCCGCCAGCCGAAGCTGAGGTTGGTGCTCGTCGACCAGGGCTTCATAGGGCGTGCACTCGAGCAATTCGGCGCGAGCCTCACCTACCTGTCGAACCAGCTCGACCACCTGGGCGAGCAACGGCGCCATACCGTCAAAATCGCTCTCCTTGCGGGCCTCGCGCCAGCGGGCCTCGCAGGCCGAGGTCGCGCGCGACATGGCATCGACCAGCTTACCCGGGACCGACGCGGAATGGATCCACTGGTGGCGCATCTCCCGCAGGTTGGCCTGCTGCCATGGGTCGAGAGAGTCGCTCTGCGCCTCAGCCTCGCCAAGCAGCTCGACCAGCTCGGGCGCGCACATCAGCTCGTGCCGCAGCACCCGCAACAAGGCCATCTGGTCGGCCCGCGAGGCAGCCGCGCCTGACGGCATCATCGCCGAGCTGTCCCAGTCCAGCATTTCCTCCACAGATTGCAGCATCAACATGCGGCGGAAGCGCTGCTCGAGATCAGGGTAAGCGTTCATCGTGTTCTGAGGTATCACGCGCTCCCGACCTGGTCACCAAGCGTGGTGTCTGAGCGGCGAGAAAAAGCAGCGTCCTGTCTTCAGCCACCTCGAAAGTTACCGATGGTGGTCGGTCTTTCTGGAGTCGTCAGCGGAGGTTGGACCTGCGGCGCCGCCACCAGGGCAACAAGAGCCCGAGCAACCCGAGCAAGACGCCCCCAGAAGGTCCGGTCCGAGTCTGAGCACCAGCGACCCGGCAGCCACAACCACCGGATTCATCCACGCCGTCCCCTGCGGGGGCGGGGGCAACAGCGTCACAGGCATCGCCGACGCCGTCAGAGTCCTCATCCGCCTGATCGGCGTTGGCCGTCTCGGGGCAGTTGTCGACGCCGTCGCAGACACCATCCAAATCGCCGTCAGCGCAGTCGCAGACATCGCCTACCCCATCGCCATCGGCGTCATCCTGGCCTGGATTGGCCACGCTGGGGCAGTTGTCCTCGTCGGCGCAGAACCCGTCGCCATCCAGGTCATCTTCGTCGTCATTGGGGCAAGGATCGCAGAGGTCGCCGGCCCCGTCGCCGTCCCCGTCCTCTTGACCGCTGTTGGCGTCGTCGGGGCAGTTGTCCACATCACCGCAGACGCCATCCTCGTCGACGTCGTCGTTCGCATCGTCGGGGCAGGGATCACAAGCGTCTCCGGTACCGTCTGAGTCAGCATCCTCCTGGCCACTGTTGGCGTCGGTGGGACAGTTGTCCACGTCGCCACAGACCCCATCGCTGTCCACATCGTCATCCGGGTCATCGGGACAGGGGTCGCAGACGTCGCCGGTGCCATCTAGATCGGCATCCTCTTGGCCGCTGTTGGCGGCATTGGGACAGTTGTCCTGGTCGCCGCAAATCCCGTCGTTGTCGTCGTCGTTCAACGTGTCATTGGGGCAAGGATCGCAGGCGTCACCAACCCCGTCGTTGTCTCCGTCCGCCTGGTTCGCGTTGGCCACCGAAGGACAATTGTCGACGTCGGCGCAGAGGCCATCGCTGTCCGCATCGTTCTGGGCATCGTTGGGACAGGCGTCGCAGACATCGCCCAGACCATCGCTGTCGCCGTCCGCCTGGTTGGTATTGGCCAGCGAGGGACAGTTGTCCACGTCCCCGCACACCGTGTCGCCGTCGCTATCGTTCTGGGCGTCGTTGGGACAGGCATCGCAGACATCGCCGAGGCCGTCGCTATCGCCGTCTGCCTGGTTGGTATTCGCAACCGACGGGCAATTGTCCACGTCGCCGCACACCGTGTCGCCGTCAGCGTCGTTCTGATTGTCGTTGGGACAGGCGTCGCAGACATCGCCGATCCCATCACTGTCGCCATCAGCCTGGTTGGTGTTCGCAACTGACGGACAGTTGTCGACGTCGCCGCACACCGTATCGCTGTCGCCGTCGTTCTGGGCGTCGTTGGGGCAGGGGTCGCACACATCACCGAACCCGTCGCTGTCCCCGTCCGCCTGGTTGGTATTGGCGTCCGAGGGACAGTTTTCGACGTCACCGCACACCGTGTCGTTGTCCGCATCGTTCTGATTGTCGTTGGGACAGGCGTCGCACACATCGCCGATGCCGTCGCTGTCGCCGTCAGCCTGATTGGTGGTCCCAACCGACGGGCAGTTGTCGACGTCGCCGCAGACCGTGTCGTTGTCGACGTCATTCTGGGCGTCGAAGGGGCAGACGTCGCAGGCGTCGCCGGCCCAATCACCATCGCTGTCCAGCTGGAGCGGGTCGAAGTCGTTGGGGCAGATGTCGTCGTCGTCGAAATGGCCGTCGCTATCGCCATCCCTCCGAATGTCGATATCCGGCGCGTAAACCGTGCCGGAGTCGCCACCAGGCGTGCCATCGAAGTCCGCGGCGTTCGACATCAGCGTGTGGTCGGGCACATCGTCGAGCACCACGTCGAAGACCACGTCGGCGGTGGCGTTGACCGCCACGGGGATACCATTGACCACCAGCACCGTCGGGACGGAAGCGTCGGTCCCCCCAGCGTCGTCGATGAGCACCCAAGAGACGGCCTCAGGCGGAATCACGTCAGACACGTCCACCACCCCAGGCGCCGTACCGGTGTTGTCCAGGTGGATGGTGTAGCGGATGGTATCGCCTGGGGAAGGCTCGAGATTGTTGTCAGCGTCCACCTGCAGCACGCCTGACTTGCTCGACGCGATCCCGAACACCGCCTCGTAGACGTTCACTCCGACGATGTTGTAGGCGATCCACCACTTGTCGGTGCCCGCCTGGTACAGCATGTCGACCGCCGTATCCCCTGGCGTGAGGGCCGCTGAGATGTCGATCTTGTCGATGTCGACACCAATCGTATCGGTCTGCACCGGAACGGTGGTGTTGATGGTGTGGTTCATCGGGTTGCCCGCCGGGTTAATCCCGTCGCTGCAGACCAAGCTTGCCGCGCCTGGCACACCGGTCACCGTAACCTGCTCGGTCCCCGTACCGCCCACATCGCCCTCGAGCACGTACCAGGTGAGATCGCCTTCCGCAGGACTGTCCACGTCGAGACCAGCCAGGGAGATGAGCTGCGTTGGATTCACCGAGCTCGACATGGTCTGGTTGCCGTCATAAAGCGCAATCCGCCGGGGCGGCAGCGAGGGCGCGCTGAACACGAAGACGATGGAAAACGACGCGTTGTTCGTCGAGCCGTTGGCGATCAGCGCACTGAAGCTATCGACCGTGTAGGTGCCCGTCAGCGACGGCGCCTCACCAAGCAGCGCCGTGAGATCTTTGCGACACAGCTGCTGATCGTAGGAGAGCGCGCCGGCATCCGAGCAGTAGCAGACGTCCGCCACAATCGCGGTCGGCGTACCGGAGGGCAAGGTCACGTCGACCGTGTCATCAATGGTGGTTCCCACGCAGTTGCTGTTACCAATGGATCCGCCCCAGTACAGAAAGGCCTCCTTCAGCATGGCGCCAGGTGGTACGTCGGCCGCGGTGACTACCACCGAGGCGGGCTGGGCGACCAAATCCACCTGCGTCGTGTCCGAATCGGGCCCATCGGCGGCCATCGGCGCACCGGTCGCAAAGAAGTCCACCGCACCGGACCAGGTCTTGAACAAGGTGATGGCCTGGTCTGCCTGGGCTGGCGCTGCCGTCGAGAAGGTTGCGAAGAGGCATGCCCCGGTGGCTATGAGGAGTCTGGCCGTGTGCTGTTTCACCACACCAGACTCTCACCCTTCGCCGGAGTTGCCTAGACCCGATGACCGAAGGCAGATCCGCGGTACCTGATAGGCCTTCGGCACGGTGGAGCGCCCGCCCATCGAGGCGCCGCTACCACAGACCGGTAAGCGCGAGGCCAGCGCCGCCGGGTTGAGGCAGCGGCACAGCACGCCAGCTCAGCGAGGGCTCTTCGTCGGCCGGATGAGCATAGAACAGCGCCCAGGGCAGCAACGCACCTGAGGTGACACCGGCCGCCGCGCCGACAATCACGTCGGTAGCGTAGTGTCGGTCGGCAGCAATGCGCTCGACGCCCACCATGGCCGCGCCGACGGTGGTACCGAGGCAGGCCAGTGCATCGCCCGCAGGACCAAACAGGCCCAAGCGAGCGTGGTGGATGCAAGTGAGACCGGCGGCAGTGAAAGCAAAAGACGTGTGACCACTGAAGAAGCTCCCACGGGTGCTCTGTTCTTCACAGCGGCGATCGTAGCGAGGATCGGTGCGGCACGCCGTGCCACTCGGGCGCTCACGATCGGCTGCGTATTTGACCACTCCCGTGAGGGCCGCATTGAAGGCGAGCGCCTGGAGATCCATGGCAAGCAGCTGCCAGGCCGTGTCCCCTGCCCCCCGACCCACCCAGGTCACCAGCAGGGCGTCGACGAGAACCGGGTAGGCCACCAGCGTCGCCAGCATTCCGTCGCTGATCCGGGCGACCACCTTGCGATTGCCGAAGCCACCGAGCATGAGCCCATCACGCACCTCGCGGTCCAGCAGCTCGCCCCCAACCCAGCTCGGGTCGCCTTCATGGGGCAGAAACTCGGTGACCAAGGCGGTCCCGGTGAAAACCGCCGTGGCCACGTAGTCGAGCAGATGGTGGCGCCGCCATTTCCACGGGAGCGGCTCGTCCGCAGGCGCCTCCGCCGCACCGGGTTCTGCCTCGGCTGGCTCGTCCGGCGCAGCCGATAGGGTGTGGCACAGGCCGGTCAAGAGGACGATCGTCGAGGTCTGCCTTCCTAGGGTCCGTTGCAC
>JAUVCD010000362.1 GCA_030590865.1 Myxococcales bacterium
TCGGCCGCAGGGCAGCTGGCTCGACGACGCCGTGCTGCGCAGCCTCGAGGCGCCCTGAGCGGTGCAGCCCCAAGAGCGTCGTCTGCTGGCGCAGCCAGCCCCAGTGTCAGGACGTGCCGGATGCCCCGTCGCGAGGTCTACCAGATGCGTCGCGCGCCATGCCCGCGCTCGAACAAGGTGGCCGTCCGATCCTCGCTGACCTTGATGGCCGCGCCGAAGGTCTCGGCCAGCGAGCGCGCCGCGGTCGATCGGGCGCCCTGCTGCGGATCGCTGGCAGCCTCGACGATGGCGCCGTAGCCGAGAATTCGACCACTCGTCCCGTCGATGAACGTGGCCCCGTCCACCCTACACAAGTTGCGCAACAACTCGATGGGAGCATTCTGCAGGGTGAGCTCGTGGCTGGAAAGCCAGCGATTGAAGCGACCGCGGACGCCAACGGGAGAGTCGTCCTTGGCGAGCACCGGCACACAGTCGGGGTGGACTCGTTCGAGAACCCGCTCTCCGTCGCGCTCGGCGTCGACGAAAGTAAGAATGGCCCCAGCCCCCTGATCGGCGAGGTCGCAGCCGAGCCGCATGGCCTGGCGGCTAACGTCTTCTCGGGCAACGCTCGTCGAGGGCGGCCGTTTGGCGAGCCACGTCCAGTGGCCGTTCAGATAGCGGAAGCGACAAACACCATCGACCAAGACGTAGAGACTCGGCGTTTGGTCGAGATGGATGCACACACACCGCTGCTCGCGCGACAGCCGTGCCAGCGGAGCCAGCCGAGTCGGAACGTCGAGCGTGTCGCCGCCCGGCTCGAGCGGCTCGAGCGGCTCGATGTCGTGAATACGCCCTTGGGGCCCGGTGTGGTAGACGAGTGCACCGTTGCGCCCCAAAATGAGCGCAGCCTTATTCTTGGCGAGCAAATCTAGGGAGAGGTGGCCCAGCGACTCGGTGGCCGCGCCCTCTGCACTGGCTCCAACGGCAAGCGAGATTTCTGGCGAGACGGCCTCGTAACGATGCTCCGAGGCGAAGCGCAAGAAACGAAACAGATCACCGAGTGGCGACAACGAATCGGGAGCGCACCGAGCGCTCCTGACGGCGAATGACGCCACCAGCCGATCGTCGAAGTCGAGATGCTCAGTCCCTGTGCCCTGGATGCTGCCGACCGTCCCGAACCCCTCCACAGCGTGGCCCTCGTCGGCCATCTGACCAAGGAGCTCGGGCACGCCAGCGATGAGCTCTCGAGCCTCCGGTGAGTCGATCGGTCCGCAGTGGTCGATATCGATTCCGTACAGTGCTCGGGGCTCGGGATAGGGACCGTCATAGGAAAGACGAAACGCGTCGGACGTCGGAGCACCTTCGTCCTCCAACCGTACGGTCCAGCGAGCCCCGGGGAACATGTGGGCCAGCACGCGAACGACGACGTCATTTACGTCTACGTCGGAGAGCATCGGGTCAGCATAGTCATACTCGGGGTGCCTTGGACAGGTCGAGCCGTTGCCCTGATGACGTCCAAGCGAGACAACTTGGAGCTGTTGGTTGGGCTAGCAACCGTCCAGCTCGTCGAGCCTTCGACATAACCGGACCCGCCTCCTACGCCACCAAGGACGAAGAAACCACTCGATTGCCTGGCTGCGATGTCGCATTCTGCGGAGGATCATGTCGACTACTCCACGCCCTGCGTCAGCAGACGCCGTTTCCGCTGATTGCCACGTGGACACTCCGCCCGCACCAGCGGCTCGGGCCGAGGAGAGCGAGCTCCGACAAATGGTGGACGAGACCGGTCGCAACCCGCTGCTGATGGCGTTGCTCGATTGGATCGACGGCTACGTTCTGGTGCTGAACCCGCAGCGCCAAATCGTGCTGGCCAGCCCAGATCTCCTACGGCTGCTGGCCATCGAGGACACCGTGGAGATCATCGGTTGCCGGCCTGGCGAGGCGCTGGGATGTATCCACGCTGCCGAAGGCCGGGGCGGCTGCGGGACCTCGAGCGCCTGCCGCTACTGCGGCGCGCTCGGCGCCATCCTCGAGAGCATGAGCGCGGACGAGCCCATCGAATCGGAGTGCAAGATCACCGTCCGTGGGGAGGGGGGCGAGCAGACCAAAAGGTACCACTTGCGAGCCTCCCACGCTCGCAGTGGCACATGGGATTTCACTGTGTTCGTGCTGCGGCCCGCCGGCGCCGAGTGGATCGCGCCAGCAGCGAGCGCAGAGGATGCAGAGGCCCCCGACTGGCCGAGCGATCTGGCAGACTATGTTCGAGTTCGCGCGCTGGGTGTGGGCGGCATGGGCACGGTGTTTCTGGTGCGAACCCGTGATGACCGCGAGGTCGCCCTCAAGACCATCCGGTGCAAATTTGCAGCGGACGAGGAGGTCGCCGATCGCTTCCTCAGGGAGATCCGGATCGCTCTCGTCCTCGATCACCCCAACATCATCCGGACTCACCGCGCCGACCAGACCGACGGTGGATCGCTGTACATGGTCAGCGAGTACTGCCCGAGCGGTACCCTCTATCACTGGCTGCAGACCCGTGGGCCGGTGCCGGTGGATCTCGCCCTTTTCTGGATGCACGGAGTCGCTCTGGCCCTGGAGTACTCGTGGCGCGAGCACCGGATCGTGCACCGGGACATCAAGCCCGATAACATTCTTCTGGACGATGACCACCGGGCGAAGATTGCCGACTTCGGCCTCGCCAGGAGGACCGCCCGCAGGGACCCACGGTTGACCGCCGCGCCGATGGTGATGGGCACGGCCCACTACATGGCGCCGGAGCAGGCCGTCGGTGCGGAAGAGCTGGACGTGCGCGCCGATCTATACGCCCTCGGGGCAACCTTCTTCGAGCTGCTGACCGGCCAACCACCGATCGATGGCCCCACGCCGACGGTCATCATGGCGCGCAAGATGACCCTCGATGCGCCATCGCTGGAACGACAGCGCAAGGACATTCCCCATCCACTCAGCCGCTGCGTCGACTGGCTCCTCGCTCGGGATCGCGACCAGCGGCCAGCGGATCCGGGACAGCTCTTGGCTCACCTCGACGAGCTGATACGCACCGAGGGGATCGATCTGTTCAACCTGACTGCCAAGTACTCTGCTCGACGGTGAGCGAACCTCGTCGCACCTCGCCCACCTGCAGCGTAGGTCAGAACCCTTCGAGGGCCGCGGCTTGGTCGGTGAAGACCTTGAGGATGGCGCTGAACCCCGAGATCTCGAAGACCTCTTCGACCGTCTCGTTCAGACCGCAGATGCGCAGCGCGCCTGCGCTCCGCTTGAGCAGCTTGGCCGTGACCAGCAGAACACGCAGCCCGGCGCTGCTCACGAAGTCGACCGTGGTGAAGTCCACGATGATTTTCGCGCCATCCTCCTCCGTCAGCTTCTTCAGCGCACCCTCTGCGTCAGGCGCGGTGTTGGTGTCCAGGTTGCCGGTGAACTGGACCACCTTTACGCCGCCTATGTCTTCCGTGCTTATGTCCATTGGCTCTCCTGCTTGCTGGGGGTCTACCCATCCTTGAGCGATTTGGTCAGCGTGACGACGTTCCGATCGACACGCCTACTGTAACTGCATTCATCCATCACGTTCCGGACCAGGTGAATGCCGAGCCCGCCGATCTCCCGCTCCTCGATATCCAACTCGGTGTCCGGACTCTCCATGGCGAAGGGGTTGAACGGCACGCCCGAGTCGGTGATGGTCAACACGATGCGATCCGCGATCACGTCGGCACGCACCTCGATCGACGACTCTACGCCATCGGGAAAGGCGTAAGTGATGGTGTTGTTGAGCATCTCGTCCAGCACCATGTTGATCTTCCGGGCGACCTTGGCCGGCACTCCGCGCTGCTCGGCAAACTCGTTGAACGCTGTGTTGGCCCCAGCGATCTCGTTCAGATCGCCCCCGATGTTTAGCCGGAATCCCCCCCCCCCTTCGTGATCCGGGTCGCCCTTGTACTGGACCGTTAGCACCGTGACATCGTCACTCTGCTCGCTGCCGTCCTCGAAGGCCTGGACCGAATCAATGACCTTGGTCACGATCTTCTTGGGCACGTTCAGCGAGTCGCCCTCGAGAAGCTCCACCAATCGGGTTTCACCGAAGAGCTTTTTCGCCGGGCTCATGGCCTCGGTCACGCCATCGGTGAAGAGCACCATCTGATCGCCAGTGGACAATCGCAGCGTGGTCGACCGATAGGTCACGCCCTCCATGGCGCCTAGCACCGGACCATGCCGTTGCGCCAGGGCCTCCACCGCGCCGGATTCGCGCTTGATGTAGGGTGGGTTGTGGCCCGCGTTGGTGTAGGTCACCTCCCCGCTGGCCGTGTCCAGAATGGCGATGAAGAGGGTGACGAACATGCAGGAGTCGTTGTCCTTGCTCAGCTCGTCGTTGACGTGGGTCAGGATGCTGGCCGGCGAGCCGTCCTCCAGGGCTCGAGACTTGATTAGCGTCTTGGTGACCGCCATGAAGAGCGCGGCGGGCACACCCTTGTCCGAGACGTCGCCGATAACGAAACAGAAACGACGCTCGTCGAGGAAGAAGAAGTCGTAGAAGTCGCCACCGACCTCGCGGGCCGGGTAGACGACGGCGTGGACGTCGAGCTCGTCGTGCTCGGGAAAGGCCGGGAAGATGAGGGGCAACATGCTCATCTGGATGTCCCGGGCCACGGTGAGCTCCCCCTCCATGCGGTCCTTCTGAGCCTTGATGGTCTCGAATGCGCCCTGGAGGTCCTGCTCGAGCTGCTTGCGCTCCGAGACGTCCGCCTTGATCGCCACGTAGTGAGTGGGCGCACCGTCATCGCCCGGCACGGGTGTAATGGTCATCTCCTCGGTGTAGTGCGATCCGTCCTTGCGCTGGTTGACCACCTCGCCATGCCAGACCTTCCCCGAGGAAATCGTCGACCACATGTTTGCGTAAAACTCGGGCCCGTGCTCACCGGACTTGATCACCCGCGGGTTCTGCCCGACTGCCTCTTCTGCGCTGTAGCCGGTCAGTTTGCTGAAGGCCGGGTTGACCCACTGCAGGATGCCCTTGGGATCGGTGATGGCGATGCCGTTGGCGGCCGATTCGAGAGCAGCGGATTGGAGCCGCAGTTGGGCTTCGGCCTTCTTTCGCTCCGTAATGTCGAGGGAGTACTCGATCATCTGCACGACGTTCCCTAGGGGATCGAAGATCGGATAGCCGTGCACCTCTGCGCTGACCGCGTTGCCCTGCTCGTCGTAATGGGTGTGCTCGAGCACGACGGGTTTGCCGGTGCGCTTGACCTCGTCGAGCGGACAGGGGTCGTCGGCCGAGCCACAAGGCGTGTCGCTGCGGTGGGTCATGGCGTGGCAGGTCGTGACCTCGCCGCCTGCGACTTTCTTCGCCGCCTTGTTGGCCACCTGAATGGTGTAGTCGTTGGCGTCGATCACGTAGAAAGGATGGGTCAGTGACTCGAGGGTGTTCTCGAGGAGCTGCTTCTGGCTGAGGATCGCCTCCTCGGCGCGCTTGCGCTCCGAGACGTCGCGCACGAAGGCGGTCATGAAGACGTCGTCGCCGGCTTTCATCTTGGAGATGCCGACCTCGACCGGGAAGACGGTGCCATCCTTGCGCTGGCCACGGATCACGGGCCGCTGGTCCATCGCTCGTGATGTCTCTGGCGCGTCCCGGAAGTCGCGAATCAGCTCGGCGTGTCCTGCCCGCAGGTCTTCGGGCAAGAGCTCGTCGATGGAGCGGCCCATGACCTCGTCCGCTTCGTAGTCGAAGATCTTCTCGGCCGCCGGGTTGAACAGCACGATCTTCCCCTCGTCGTCGTGGGTGATGACTCCGTCCGAGGCGTTCTGCAGAATGGCTCGAATCCGCTGGTGGGCTTGCTCGAGATCCTGGGTGCGCTCAGCGACTCGGTCCTCGAGCTCCAGGTTGTTCTGCTCCAGATCGCCGACCAGCTTCTTGATGGCCCGCCGCATCTTGGAGAAGCTCGTCGCGAGCTGTCCGATCTCGTCGGTGCGACGGATGGCGAGGGAGGTGTCCAGATCGCCGTGGGCCAGGGCGGCGGCCCGCTGCGAGAGCATGCGCAAGGGCCTGGATAGGGTTCGGGAGAACAGGACGGCCACCCCCGCGATCACAACGAATATGAGGGCCATCACCCCCAGCATCCGCCTCTTCAGCTGGGCAATCGGAGCAAAGGCCTCGGCCTCGTCGATCTCGCTCAAGAGCACCCAGTGGACGTCCTCGATTTGCAGGGGCTTGTAGGCGGACAGCACGGGCACTCCGCGGTAGTCGGGGAAGATCGCGGTGCCTGTCGAGCCGGCCAGCGCCGCGGCGGTCCCCGGGGTCTTGACCTCCTGCAGACCGATGGTGCTGTTGAAATTGGCAATCTTGGCGCGGGTGTCCGCTGGCACCCCGGCCTGCTCGATGGCCCGAAGGTAGCTCTCCCGGTCCTCGATGAGAAAGCGGGATTGATTGCGGAGCTTGTGGTCTTCCCCGACCAGGTAGGCCTCGCCACTCTGCCCGAGTCCGGCGTCAGCCCAAGCCCGGCCATTGGTCATGATCTGGTCGATCTTGTCGACCGGCATCTGAAAGATGAGCACGCCGATGGCCTTCTGCTGGTGCCGGACCGGCGCGGCGATGAAAGAGGCTGGTGCGTTGTACGATGGAGGATAGGGGGCGTAGTCCACCAGGCGGACCAGATTGCCATCCTCGGACTGCTGTATCGCTCGGAACGCAGCAGCGATCTTGCTGTCCTGGTAGGGGCCGCTCAGCAAAGAGGTCCCAAAGTCGACCTCCTTGAACACGCTGTAGACGATGTGCCCGGTTTCGATGTCGACGAGGAAGATGTCGTAGAAGCCGAAGTGCTCGAGGTACTCCCGGAAGATGGGATGGAACTCGGCGTGGGCCTCGCTGTACTGGCCGCCGTCGCCCGCATCGTCGAGGAGGTGTTTGGACCCCGTGGCATTCCGGTTCTTGGCAATGTAGAGATGCTGCAGCAGCCGGGCGGCCTGGCCGCGCGGCCAGAAGGACTCCAGCTGGGCTTCGCCATCGATGTTGGGGCTCAGGGCCGGCAAGAATTCGTCTCGATAGTAGGCCTGGAGCTGCTCGCCTGCGCCCATGTCAGCGACCAGCTCCGGCGCCCCATGCGATTGCAGTCCCCGAAAGGCAGCCCCGAGCTTCTCCATCCCATCGATCGCCGTCCGGCTCTCGGCGAAGGTGTGGACGTGGGAGCGGAGGTTCGTGAAGTACTCCTCGATCTGGCGCGCCTTCATCTCCCGGACGGCGGTCAGCTTGTTGAAGGACTCATCCTCCAGTGAGCGCCGGCCCATTTGAAAGCTGAGGTAACTGACTGCGGCAACGGCAGACACCGCGAGGCCGAGCATGGTCAGCAGGAGCTTGGTCCGAATTCCAAATCGCATGGCTCTCTTGATTCAGGGGGCTGCTGGGCTCAGTGGGCGGTGATGCTGATCGTGACCACTCCCACCAGACGACTGCCCCTGGGTCATGTGCTCTTCAGCGCAAGCTTGCTGTAATTCTCGCCGATGGCGCCAAACAGCTGCTTGAGATGTTCCATCTGGTTGGTGGACGAGAGCACCCAGGCTTTCGTCTGCTGGTCCAGTTGTCGGTCCTCGCCGAGATAGGTCTGCCGAAGCTTGCTGATCCCGCCGCCCTCGCCACCGGTGAGGACGCTGAGGATCTCCATGTCCTCGTCATTGTAGTCCCTGGCGATGTCCTGCAGCGACATCAGCACCGTGTCGAGCCCCTCCACCGCCATGCGGGAGAATTTCTGCGTCTGCTCCACGCCATCCAGGTTCTTGAGATTGCGAGCCAGGTCGACCAGGCTCTCGTTCATCTCAACGAGGCGCTGTTGGTTGTCGAGCAGGGTGTTGACGCGCTCGTATTGCACCGAGGACAGCTTGGCGTTCTTCATCACGTCGGCAACGGCGTTACCGATGATCTCGCTCAGCACGCCGAAAGAGTCATGCAGGGCCTTGATGTGCATGATCGGGTTGTCCTCACGCAAACCATTGAATGAGCGGGAGATGATATCCAACAGGCGCGTCTGCTCGAGGGCGATCAGCTCGATGGCCTGGTTGGGCTCGGCGATGGAGTACTGCTGCAGATGCTGCAGCTGCGAGGTCTCCAGCGCCAGCATCCGGGACCGAGAGATCTGATCCACCAGCAGGGATGCGGCGTGGCTGTTGCCATCGAGGAGCAGCTCGTGGTTGAACTCGGTGAGCTCCCCTCTTTCCTCCTCGGTCGCCACCCGAGCGATGACCTTCAGCTCCGGGTCCAGCAGGGTGATGGCAGCGCGGGCCTGTTTGACCTTCTCGAAGTCGTCCAGAGCGATGACCGTGCTCATGGCGTCACGGATGTGCAATTTCTCGAGCAACATGCGGTCCGACGCGTCACCAAACACCACGTTCTTGCCAGCCTCGCTGGCCCTGACAAAGGCGTCGGTGTTGCTGGTGATGATGGCGTGGTCGATATCGGCCGCGGCCAGCCGCTCGGAGACCGCTTCACCAAAGGAGCCGTAGCCGCAAAGAATGACCCGGCCACCTGTGGTCCCGGACTCGGCCACCTTGGCATCGGTGACCTTGCCCTTGATGAGCCGGTCCACGATAGCGTCCACGTTGTTCACCATGAACGGGGTCGCCACCATGGACAGCACGACGGTGACCATGAAGATCTGCACCAAGGTCGAGTCGATCATCTTGCTGGCGAGCAGCAAGGAGAAGACCACCAGTGCAAACTCGCCGATCTCCGCCAGGGTGATGGCCGTCTTGGCCGCCGTTCGCTTGCCTCCGGCGATGACCAGAATGACGAAGAGCACCGTGGCCTTGAGCGTCATCACCGCCAGGCCCATGAGCAGCACCCGGCCGATGTTGTCGACCACCACCATGGGGTCGATCTGCAGCCCAACGGATACGAAGAACACGCCGAGGAGCAGGTCCCGGAAGGGGATGAGATCTGCCTCGACCTGATACTTGTAGATGGTGTCGGCGATCATCATGCCGGCAATGAATCCGCCGAGTGAGTAGGAGAACCCAAAGTGGTGGGCGATGTAGGATGCCCCAACGACGGTGAAGAGAATCGACCCCATGTAGATCTCTTTCGAGTTGGTGTTGGAGACGATCCGGAACAGGTGCCGCAGCACGAACTTGCCCACCACGATCAAGAGGCCGAGGGCAATCGCAGCGTCGATGGCGGTATCGAGCAGCAGCTCGGACACCGCCCTGTCCTTGTCGGTGAAGATGGTGATCATCAACAGGATGGGGATCACCGCCATGTCCTGAAACACCAGGATGCCGAGGGCGTTGCGACCATACTCGGCCTTGATCTTGCCCGACTCGTTGAGCATCTTCAGCACGATGGCGGTAGACGACAACGCCAGACCAGCGCCGACGATGATGGCCGCCTTGTAGCCAATCCCGAGCGTCAACTCCGCCACCAGCGCTAGCACTGCGCCGGTCACCAGGACCTGCAACAGGCCGTAGACGAAGACCTCCTTCCTCATGCTCTTGAGGTGGGCGAAGGAGAACTC
>JAUVCD010000652.1 GCA_030590865.1 Myxococcales bacterium
TTGTGGTCGGGCGGCCGCGGTTGGGCCCCAGGCGGATGACCCAATGTGGGCCTGCGGTGACAGGAGTCGACATCTGGAGCTTGGCCGACAATGGTGGCGTGGCGACCCAATGTGGGTCATCCGCCGGCATGATCATTGCGATCGACGGCGGGGAAGAAGGCAGCCGGGAAGAGGGCGGCGCTGAAGAAGACAGTGGTGACACAGAGCTTTCGCCGGAGGCCGTCCGGCTGCTGAGCACCATGGGCGCTCGCGGCGGTTGGTATCCAGATGCCCTCTGTGCCGCCACTGGGATGAGCTACGGGGACGTGTCGGGGGCCCTGCTGACGCTGGTGCTCGCAGGCTGTGTCGAGGAGACGTTTTCACGTGACCGAGCGCTCACGGGAGCGCTGCCGTAGGGTGGAGGCACAGCCGTCTCGAGGCACAGCCGTCTTGAGGCACAGGCGCCTTGGCGCTGCCTTGGGCTGGCTCAGACAAGCTCGCCAGCTGGTATCTCGGCGAACTCGAACTTGCGCATCTCGGTCATGCGGCAGAAGTACTCGCAGTCCGGCTCCTGGCGCTCAGACCATTTGGATTCTGCGTCTTGGACCTCATTGGCGAGGGTAACCACTTCGGGCCTCTCGAGCAGGTCACGGAGAAGCCTCAATGACTTGCGGCGCCGGTTCTTCAGGTAGGCGTGCAGGTTGCGTGTCATGTTGACTCCGTTGGGGCGTGTTGGCGTCCCTACCTGGACGAATTTGGAACCGCACTGGTCGAGATGGCGCCGGCCGCGTGAGCCACGGTGCATCAAAACAAGGGTCTAGAATCTGATCCCATTTTGGGACCACGTTTTGATCCCAAAGTGGGATCGACTTAAGCTGTAACTGTGAACGTCATCGCGGTTCGGACTCTTCGCGAGTTCTGGAAGACACACTCAGACGCGGAGGGGCCGCTCCAAGCGTGGTACGCGGAGGCAGATTCCGCAAACTGGGCTACGCCGCAAGATATCAAGGATCGCTTCCCGAGCGCAGACTTCGTCGGAGACCGGGTGGTGTTCAACATCAAAGGAAACACGTACCGCTTGATCGTCGCCGTCCACTTCTCTAGTCGGGTCATGTTCATCAAGTTCATCGGCACACACGCTGAGTACGGCAAGATCGACGCTGCAACGGTGTCCTACAGGAGGTAGCAACCATGAACATCAGACCCATCCGAACCGAACAGGACTACGATGCTGCCCTACAGTCGATTGAAGATGCCTGGGGTGCGGAGCCGGGGAGCGATGAAGCGGATCAGCTTGAGGTGTTGGCTCTCCTCGTGAAGCAGTACGAGGAGCAGCATCACCCCGTTCCGCCGCCCCACCCCATCGAGGCGATCAAGTTCCGCCTCGAACAGATGGGGCTTGACCACTCGGCTTTGGAGAAGGTGATGGGTGTGGGACGTGGCCGCGTCTCCGAGATTCTGAACAGGAGACGGGCTCTCAACCTCGCGATGATCCGCAGGCTCAACAAGCAACTGCACATCCCCCCCCGCGTGCTGATCGCAGACTACGCGCTCAACAAGTCCGGTGGGCTGCGTGACCAAGCGAAGCAGTGAACGGAGGCAGCGGCACCCACCTGGACGAACCTAGAACCGCGCTGGTCGAGATGGCGAAGGCTGCGTAACCACTGGGGACCTCCGGAGTCCCCTCCGCACATCAGGTGTCCATTGGATCGGGGCAAGGCCATCTTGAGGCGCAGCCGTCTTGAGGCACAGCCGTCTCGAGGCACAGCCGTCTCGAAGCACAGGCGCCATGGCGCTGCCTTGGGCTGGCTCAGACAAGCTCGCCAGCTGCTATCTCGGCGAACTCGAACTTGCGCATCTCGGTCATGCGGTGGAAGTACTCCCGGTCCGGGACCTGGCGCTCAGACCATTTGGATTCGGCCTCTTGGACATCATTGGCGAGGGTAACCACTTCGGGCCTCTCGAGCAGGTCACGGAGAAACCTCAATGACTTGCGACGCCGGTTCTTCAGGTAGGCGTGCAGGTCGCGTGTCATGCTGACTCCTGCGTTGTGATCCTCCACGTCGTGGGCGGACGTCGGATCGCTGGTTCTTCTGATGCCTGCGAGCATCCGTGCCGTTCGGGGGAGGTTGAGAATCCCGTGCAGTAGGTACGGTAGCGCCTCCTCATCCTTGCCCTGCTCCAGGAGGGACAAGCCGGCGACAAAGGCCTCGTTGGGCCAGATGTGGCGCCACTTGGCCGCCTTGTCGTGGGCGCGGCGCCACATCTTGGTGTTCATGTAGATGGCGGCACTGAACACGTCGGCTGATGCGTCGTCGCCGCAGGTCTTGTCGAGCTTGTCGCAGATGGCCAGGGCCTCTTCGTAGTGGCCCATGGTGTTGTACGTGAAGATCAGGTTACGCAGTCCTCGCATGTAGGGCCGGGTCGACAGGTCCTGCCAGTAGCGCTTCTTGGCGATTCTCTTGGGGAACATCTTGCGGCCGAGCTCCACGGTCCTCTCGAAGTGCCCGACGGCCTCCTCGTGCTGTTCTCGCTCCAGAGCGATGAGCCCGAGGTAGTTGTGCCCCTCGGCGTAGGGGTGGAACGCCTCGGTCAGCAGTCCGAAGACCGCCTCCGCTTGGTCGAGCTCCCGGCGTTCCCAGTAAGCCGCCGCCATCTCCTCGGCCTCTGGCGGTACCCCTCGAGCCGGCATGCTGTAGCGCCAGTAGAACGGGTTGTCGGCGGTCCACTTGCTGCGTTCCTGCTTGTCGCTGAGCTCGAGCCTCCAGGAGATCAGCTGTGCGATGAACTCCAGCTCGTGCCGATGCTCCTCTACGAGCTCGGCAGCAGAGATGTTCCACTGAGGGTCGGCGTGGATGAGGGACTTGGCAAAGGAGACGAGGGCGGGACGAAGGCCGGCTCGAAGTCGCTTGTCTCGGTAGTCGTACAGATCCGGGAGAACGTTCATGTTGTCCCTCACGTCCTTGCGGATCTTCTTCCAGTCGAACCTGATGTCGGGGTAGCGGCTCTCGAGCAGGCTCCTGAATCGGTGGACCCCATCGCCGTTGCCACGTTTCCCGACCGCCTCGAGCGCTTCGCCCTTGGAGTAGAGCGTGAACAAGATGTGCTGCTCGACCTTCTGCGTGTCGGGGTTTCGCTGCCCGTGAACGAGCACCAGTTGCCGTCCCCGCTTCCTGATGTATGCCATGTTGTGTCAGCCTAGTGTACAACACAACGTGACAGCAAGAACTCCCAGTTCGAGCATCGGTCAGATGGGACCTCTTCGCCCACGCCCTAATTCGGCAGCGAGATGAGCCCGCCGGGGCATCACCCGGCCATGGCACAGAAGAGGTTATCGGTGCCGATGCCGGCGTCGGTCGGTGGAATGCCGAGCCGTTTGCTACGATGGACGACTGTGGAGGATGAACCATGAGAAGGCTCGCACAGCACTGCCTCGTCGTCGCACCGATTGCCCTCGCCATGGCTTGTGGCGGAAGCTCCACGATCGAGCCTGGAGCGGGGGGCGGTGGCGGCGCCTCGAGCTCGTCCTCGACGGGCACCTCGAGCACTTCGAGCGGCTCGAGCTGCGCGGACTTTCTGCCTCCTGGGGATCTGGGAAGCTCGGTCGCCATCCGCATCCAGAACGACACCGCCGCCGACCTGTTCATTGGCGACCCGTACCAGAGCTGCGGGCCGGTTCAGACCTACGCGCTGTTCGATGCCTCTGGTGAGCCTCCGTCCACCGAGCCGCTGCTCGGGACCCTCACCGACTGCGCATGGTCGTGCGAGCAACTGCAGAGCACCGACTGTGCCTGCGCTGCGGGCTGCATGGCGCCCCACGTGATTCGCGTGGCTGCCGGGGGGGCCCTCGTCACCGAGTGGGTGGGCTACCTCTACGCGGACACCGAGATGCCCGCCGAGTGCTTCTCCGATCCAATGTGCGCTCCGAGCTGCCTGCTCGAAACCGTGGCCCCCGACGAGGTGCAGGTGCGCGCTACCGTCTACCCGACTGTGAGCTGTGGCGGCGGATCAGGTGAGTGCACCTGCGAGCTCGACGCTGACGGAAGCTGCACCATTTGGGAGGGCACGCCCACGGTGAGCGGTACGGCGGTCGAGGCGAGCACGACCTGGAACGCCGGCGAGGCCACTGTGACTGTCGCGTTCCTTCTCTGACAGGTGGGGGCTCGTCCCTCGCTACGCCGGCCCGGCTTGCCCTCGGTCCTTTCTCCGCCCATCGCTCGCGCAACCGAGAGGCGCTCGCGACGATGGAAAGGGTGAGAGATCATTTCTGAGCATGAGTGCCGAGAGCGAAAGAGAAGAGCACAAGGAGGTTCGCAGGTTGACTTATATTCGAACCAAATACAGACTTCTTTGTGGACCGATCGGCTGGAGGTGCCCATGCGGAGGTTGCGGGTTTCGGAGAACATCATTCCGGTTAGCGCCTTCAAAGCGCAGGCGGCGGACTGGCTTCGTCGGTTGGCCGACAGCTCCGAGCCCGTGGTCATCACGCAGAACGGCAAGGCCGCCGGCGTCCTGCTTTCGCCCGCCGCCTACGACGAACTCACCGAGCGGTTGGAGCTCATGAGGGCGGTGGTGGAAGGTATGGACGACGTCGAAGCTGGCCGCATCGCTTCCCACGAACAAGTCGTCGCGGAAATGCGTCGTCGCTTCGGCGGCTCCGCAGACGGATGACGCGCGGGACGCGAGATCGATCGGCGCCGCACGAGATCCGCTGGTCGGACCGGGCCAAGAATGACCTCGCGTCCATCGGTGACTTCATCGCCGACGACAGCCCGGCCGCCGCCGCTCGGCCCGGTGCATCGGCCTTCCTGGGAAGGCTCACCTTGGGCACGACTCGCCTTGCCCAACCCACGGGGCGCCTCGGATTCGTCACGCCGCACCGGTCTGCCCATCGCGAGCGACAAGATGCCACCGTGCTCGCTCCGGGCAACGTCGCGTCCTCGCCATGCTCGCCGTGCTCGTCGTCGCCTGCGGCGCCGCCTGCGCGCGGCTCCGCGTGGCTCTGGGCGCTCTGTTGCCCTCCGCTCCGCGCGGTGGCCGCGCAATCGCGCGGGCGATGGGCGAGGGGTGCCTCCGGCGGGGGCTCTGAGCTCAGGGTAGCGCGGAGGCGGAGCTCTGGGGATGGTGGCGGGGGATTCGTCGTCAGATTGGCCTGGCGGCGGGCGACGGATGGGCGGCTCTCGAGCAGCTTGCCGCGTTCTGCTGGAGGCGCAACGGTGAGGGGCGTGCGGTCTGTTGAAGCCGCGGGTGGTGGTGCGGATTCACGCCTAGGTCGGTGGCTCTGAAAAAGCGACATCGCCATAGCTGGCGGTCACGATTTCGTTTGAC
>JAUVCD010000634.1 GCA_030590865.1 Myxococcales bacterium
GCTGGCTCGGCTCCGGTGCGGAGCTTCTCTTTCGCAACTTTGGATGGTGGGCGGGTCACCGACACCATGCTGCGGGGGCGCATGACGGTGATCGCCATGGTGGCGCCCTTCGACTCGGCCTCTCAGGCCCAGGCCCGGTTCCTTCGGGGCCTTGCTCGCCGCCACAAGCCACGGATCAATGCCATGCTGCTCATGTTCGACCACCCGAACAACGGACCGCTCGTCGAGATCTTCGCCAATAGCGTCGCCGTCGACTTTCCGGTGGCGCTCGCCGACCAGGCGACCTTGGCTGGCAAAGGGGCCTTCGTGGGGTTGAACGTGGTGCCCAGTGTGGTCATCCTCGATCGCCAAAGCAGGGAAGTGTGGCGCCATCACGGCTTGGTGGACACCAAGACCCTATCTGAGGCGGTGAGCCGTGAGGACAGCGCATGGGGCGGTGGGCGCTGACACCAGGCTGATTGGAGCGCTGCTGCCGACGGGCACGGCGCCGTCTCCTAGCGCTTCTTGCGCTGCTTGCTCGCCTTCTTGGGGCGCCGTTTCGGCCCGTGCTTCACACCGAGCGTCGGCGGCGGCTGGTCTGCGAGCAGCGAGTCGAGCCGGCCGACCCGATCGCCCAATAGGCGTGCCATTACGTCGCTCACGTCATGGTGGTGGCGCTGCGCTAGCAGCGTGATGTCCAGGGCGATCTGGCCCACGGCGAACTCGGCGATTGCCGGAGTCTCGCTGAGCACGGCCGTGTCGCTGTTCGCGTCCTCCGTCGCGCCCACGAGGGTGCGTGTGTCGTCCGCCACGATCACCAGTCGGTGCTTCCAGAATGCCTCGAGGGCTTCCTGCGCAAGGCCGTAGCTGAAGTGCATCCCAGCGATCTCTTTGGCCAGCTTGGCGTGAGAGAACAGGACAGCGTAGACACCCCGCTGGTCAGCCGCTCGGAGATCGTCGGCCACCGCGCAAAGCTCCCGTGGCCAACCGCTCACCGCCAGCGTCTCAGTGGCGCTACCGATGACCCGAGCGGCTTCTTCCATCACCCGACCGTAGCCCCTGACGCTGAAGGCGTCGGGCACTGCCGGGGCGACGTCGATGTGGCTGATGGCGTTGCGCAGGCTGTCGCTCGATGACTGGAATCGCTTGGTAAGCAACGCGATCAGTGCATCTGCCGGCGCTGCGACGAAGCGTTCGGGACCCCCAGGGATGGATCGGGCGGCCCCGGCGCTCACCAGGCGGCGCAGCGCCGTGTAGACTGCCGAGCGAGGAATGCCGGCCCGTTGGGCCACCTCATAGCCCGTCGAGGGACCGAGGCGCAGCAGGGCGGAGTAAGCTCGCCCTTCGTTCAGGTTGAACCCCAGTGCGGCTAGGGCATCCACGACGTCGGAAGCGACCATGCCTTCCGTGTGCCGCATCTGGGCCGCGGACGAAAGGCGCACCGCCCGAGACGACTCACTGTCAGTACGTCGGCGTCGGAGCATGAGGGGTCCTGAAGGGGGGGCATGTTGCGTAACTCATTTGTGAGTCACGTCTCATACCACAGAACGCCCTCTGCACCACCGTCGTCGTACGACCCCTGGTGGGCAGGCCCCCGAGCGCGCCGGTCACAGCGGGTCGGTGGCAGGCAAGGCCGAGCCTCAGCGCCCCGGGGATTCCTCGAGGTTGTCGAGAATTTCCTTGATGGCGTCGAGGTGCTTCTTCGTCGGGGCGATGAATGAGTCAGCGCGCAGCAACTGGCGCGCTGCCGTGGCCAGGTCAGGATCGGCCAGCTCAACCAGGGCTCGTTGCACCACGTTTCGCGCTTCCTTGGGGAGGTGGCGGTTGGCGGCGATGATGTCCGATGGGATGGGGCCGGCAGAACCGATGATGTGAACCGCTGCGTCGCCCCAACCGGCGGCTGCTGGCCTAGCGGCAGTTGGATCGGCGTCTGGATCGAAATGGGCGAAGGTGGCCCCCACATCCACTTCTCCATCGAGCACCGCTGCGGCGACCGCATCGTGGGTACCGAGAAACTTCTCGTGGGCGAAGGCGGCGTTCAGATCGACCTGCTTGGAGCGCAGCCATGCCCGCATGACCAGATAGCCCGCGGCGCTCTGTCGATCCACCCAGGCGGCTCCCACCCCTTGCAGGTCGGCGATGCTGCGGATCTGGGACTCTGGGTGGGTGAACAGGGTGGACGAATAGGTGGACAGGCCGTGCCGCACCGGCACGGCGAGGGGGATACAGCCGGCGCGTGCTGTCGCCCGTAGTGCGAGCAGTGGTGGCAGCCACACCAGGTCCAACTCCCGCACCGCGAGTGCCTCGAGAAGGTGGTGGTAGTGCCACATGCCGTGGGCGGTGACGTTCATGCCTGTGACGCGGGCCAGAGCGCCACAAAACTCATCGAGCAGCTCCCGAGACCGGTCGGGGTTGGTGGTGAGCGCGATGCCAACTGCTAGCTGGTCTGCCATTGTGGAGATGCTCTGGTAGAGCTGATTGGCTACCGAATGCGCCGCTGGGGCGCTGCTCAGCAAACGATCGCAGCCCCTTTGGCGACGGTCAAGCCAGGTGGGCCTCGTGCCCTTCGAGCGCCACGACGTGCTTGACGAAGTTACCCATGATCTGGTGACCGCTCGGGGTGTCGCGGGCTTGATGTTTGATGGCCACCGGATCGAGGCCCTCGGCGTGCAGTTGGTCGGCCCGGGCGTCAACGAAGGCGCGCATCGTCCAACCATCGATCTCCGGGTGGAACTGGACGCCGTAGCAGCGCTCGGCAAACCGGACGCATTGGTGGGGATCGGTCTCGGACCGCGCAAAGACCTCGGCGCCGACCGGCAGGCGGGTGACCGTGTCGGTGTGACAAGCGTTTGCGGTGAAGTGCCGATTGAGGCCCTGGAAAAGCACACAAGGTTCGAGCCTTTCGATGGCCACGGTGCCCATCTCTCGGCCCTTCGGATTGAGGGCGACCGCGCCGCCCAGGGCTTGCGCGAGCAGCTGGTGACCAAAGCAGACGCCCAGGGTTGGGGTCCCTCGGCGGACGATCTCAGCGAGCCAAGCGGTGGCCTCTGCCATCCATGGCTCGTGGTCTGGGAGGCTGGCTGACGATCCGGTGATGATGACTGCGGCAGTGGCGCTGTCGTTTCGTGGCCGTTCACTGCGCAGGTCAATCGAGTCGTAACCACCGGTCCAGGCCGAGCCGACTGCGGCGGCCATGATTGTCGCGTAGTCGCCGTGGGCAGCGGCGACGGCGGGTGGAGGACTGCCGGTTACGACGATCAGGATCTTGTGAGGGCGCACCATCCCGACCACCATAGCGTGCCATGGAGGATAGCGGGGCCAGCCTCGATCCAGCGGGTGATGCTGCCGTCGCATCGCGAGCCGATGACAGGTTGCGGGACAGCAAGGCAGAGCTGTCGCCCGCTGGCGAGTCGAAGCGCCCGCGAGTGGATCGCTGGGCCCAGTGGCGGCAGGCGGCCAGGGACTTTCCTCCGCCGGCCCGCGAGGTGGCCATCGCGACCGTGGTTGGCGCCCTGGCGATCGCGGTGACTAACGGTATTGCGATTGCTGCCACGCTGTCCTTGCCACCAGAGGGCATTGTGCTTCGGCTGCAACATCACGCCTTCGACGCTCTCCAGGTGATGGGATTGGCGGCCTGGCTGGCCTTGCCGATCGTTTTGGTGGCCCGCTACGGAAAAGGGCCCCCGTGGCTCGGTTGGCTCGGCCTGGCTTGCCTGGCGGGGGTGGGCATGTTCGGTGCTCTGAGCACCGACCTTCGACGGCAGGCGGATGCGGCTTTCAATGGCACCGGCGCCTGGGCGCTCTATCCGCTTTACATCGTCCTCTGTGCCCAGGCGGTACCTGCAGCCTATTTGCTGGGGGCCTATTTCGCACGGGTCGGGCGCTGGGTGGCCGTGCCGCTGGTGGTCTCCACCGGTGGGGTCGTGGTGAGCCACGCCATCCTGCGAGATGACTACGCAGGGGTTCACACGGCCATCGGGTGGGTGGCCATGTGCCTGTTCGGGGCGGCCCTCGGACCCCGGGCAGTGGTTTGGTTGGGGCGAGGCCGACGCCAGCTAGCGCTCGTGGTGGCGATGGTCGTTCTCGGGGGTACGGCGGTTGTTTGGGCACCGCCCAATGCCGTTCGCCTCCAGCTTTTTCGTGAGCCTGGTGCCGTGGCTGCCTGGGTATTGGCCAAGACGGTGTGGCGTCTTCCCAGCGTGTCGGCCTCGGCTGAGCCACCCCCCATCGAGCGGGAATCAGAGGCGCTGTTCCGCCATGCCAGCCGCGGCTTGCCGCGCGATCCGGTGGTGGTGCTGGTCACCGTTGAAGCGCTCCGCGCCGATGTCATCGAGAATCGCGACCATGACAAGTTGTTGCCCAACCTCGCCAGGCTGCGAGACAGCGGTGCCCACTTTGCTTACGCCTCAGCCGCCGGCTCGCAGACCTCGGTGTCCATCACCAGCCTGTTCACCAGCCGGTACTTCTCCCAGCTGTACTGGGACTACTACGGTCAGGGGCGCACTCGTTTCATCTATGCGGCCACCGATCCTACGCCACGGTTTCCCAAGTTGCTGACCGAGGCTGGCGTCGAGACCCACAGCTTCGTTGGTCTCATCTTCATGAGTGAAGCTTACGGGCTGACCCGCGGGTTCGGGGAAGAGCATCTGCTCGTCGAGGGCCGGCGCCATGCCGGAGCGCGAGATCTGATGCAGCCGATGCTCGGCCACCTGAAGTCGATCAGCGGTGGGTCTCACTTCCTCTTCACCCAGCTGATGGATACTCACGAGCCCTACGACCGTGGGCGTCTGAAAGAAGGCAGTCCTTGGGACCGCTACCTTTCGGAAGCTCAGCTGGTGGACCGCTGGATCGGCAGCTTGGTGCGGGTGTTGAAGCGGCGGTTCCGACGGCGCGGCTACCTCATCATCTCAGGCGATCACGGTGAGGCATTCGGTGAGCACGGCACCCATTTTCACACCAAGACGCTCTATGAGGAGATGATCCGCGTGCCCCTGATCGTCTGGGGTCCGGGCATTGCCAAGCGCCGGATCGAGGAGCGAGCCAGCCTGATCGATGTGGCGCCCACGGTGCTGCACTTGTTTGGCATGCCGGCACCCGAGCATTTCATGGGGGTGAGCTTGCTGCCGATCATGCGTGGCCTGGCCACGGTCGTGCAGCGCCCGGTGCTCGCCGAGGGGCGACTGCGCCGCGCGCTCTACACTCGTGGCGGCCTCAAAGTGATCGAGGACACGGTCCGGAAGGTCGTCGAGGTCTACGATCTGGACACCGATCCGACTGAGAGCCGCAACCTTTTCGACAGCGACCCGCAGCGCGTCGCTCCGGCGGTGGCGGCCATGCGAGCGTTCTTCGACAAGCACCGCTTGCGGCGCCCAGGCTACTCGCCGCCTTATAAACCCTAGCGCCGGTGACCGGAGTCGCGGGCCGTTGTGGGTGCTGTCGTTTCGAGCCAAGGGGAGGCGAGCACGCTCAAGCTCACGCCGAGGGCGAAGCCGCCAAGCTCGGTTGCGCGGCCGGTGTGGTCGATCACGTCGAGGGATCGCAGGGTCGCACCTGGCTCGACCGCCAGTCCGATCCAGGT
>JAUVCD010000746.1 GCA_030590865.1 Myxococcales bacterium
GGATCGACATCGATCTGTTGTGGATGTCCCAGGGCGCTCTCGACGGCCCGGACCTCCAGGTGCCCCATCCGCGACTCTGTGACCGGCCTTTCGCGCTCGTTCCGCTACTCGAGCTCGTCCCCGACGCGACCGACCCCCGCAGCGGCCTGCGCTACGACACCCTGGCCGCCGCACAAGTGCCCCTGCCACGGATCGGCGAGCTCTACTAGGCGCGCACCGAACAAGCCAACAAGCTCAGGGCGAGCCGCCTGGCCTGGCCGCGCCCGGCGCCGCTTCGGTCTCCGGGCAACCATGCTTGCCCGCCTCGTCCGAGGCCTCGCCCTTGTCCTTGGGACAGGCGTCCTTGCCATCCGGGATCCCATCCTCGTCGCTGTCAGGACAGCCGCGGTCCTCCGGATATTTCTCGTACTCCCGGCCCGCCACATCGGGGCAAGTGTCGTCGCCATCAGCGACCCCGTCGCCATCGTTGTCCGGATCGGGACAGCCGTTGCCATCCTCGAAGCCATCTAGATCCTCAGGCACATCAGGACATTCATCCGCCTCGCCCTCGACCGTGTCCTTGTCCGGATCCCGATCGGGGCAACCGCGCTGGGTGGGATCCTCGCTAGCGATACCAGGAACCATGGGACAGTGGTCGGCCACGTCGGGGATGCCGTCGGCATCGTTGTCTGGATCGAAACAGCCATCGTCGTCTTCGAAGCCGTCCTCGTCCTCTTTCTCGCCTGGGCACTGATCGGTCTGGTCGGGCACCAGATCGTCGTCGTTATCCCAGTCGGGGCAACCGTCCTGATCCTCGTGGCCGTCCCTATCTTCCTTGAGGTCAGGACAGAGGTCCTGCTCGTCCCGAACGCCGTCTTCGTCCAGATCGTGGCTCCGCGGCGCCCAAGCCAAAGCCAGCGTGGCACGCAGCGGAGAGGTGCCGATGCCGCTCACGAGCGCAGTGTCGACCGCAGCCAGAACGGAGAAGTCATCGGCGAAGGCGAAGCGCGCCCCACCACCGAGCTGCACCTGGGACACGGCGGCATTGGAGAAGGGAGCCTCGGGTGCCACCGGGACGTAACCAAAAGACTCGACGAACCAGGTCCAGTGCCCGCCTTCGTCGAGGCCGATGGCCTGGGGCTGGAACGACAGGCTCAGCCCCCACGGCAGCTCGTGTCCGAAGGTCGTCTCGCACTCGGCAGCCTCCGGCAAAGCCGCGCAGCCGTACTCTTCTTCTTCCGCCCGCACCCGAATACCGGCGGCCCCGTGGATCGCCACCGCCAAATAGCGATACTCGACCAACAGCCGGGTCTCAGAGGCGATGTGGCCCTCCCCCAAGAACGAGGCTTCGCTGCCAGTCGGCAAGGCGAGTCGCTCGTGCAGCGCCAGCGCGAAACCACCAAACTCTTGGTTGGTCGGCGGGACGATGGTCCCTTTGAGTAGCAGCTTGAGGTCGCCGAGAGCGGCGGTGGGCAATGCGTAGTCACCGAGCACGGCGGTAGTGTCCGCTGTCGGGTCGTCGCCAGTCTGGAACATCACGTAGGGCAGGTCGAGCCCGACGGCGAGCCGCTCCAGCAGGCCCAGGTTCACCACCACATCGCCACTGAGCTGGTGCTCGACGACCTTACGGGTGACTTCGTCCGCCACCGGATCGCGCAAAGTGGCAGAGCGCCAGGAATAGCTGTTGTACCAAGCCGCGTTCCACTCCCAGGTGTCGGGCGACGCCGCTGGCTCGTAATAGAGCCCACCGCTCGGATCGCCCGGCGGGTTGAAGCCCCGCAGATCGAGAGACGGAACCGTGCCCTCAGCAGAGGCTGCGGTCGCCAGCGTCACGGCCACCGCCACGGTGACAATGCTAGGTAGTGAAAAGGTGTTCTTGGGTCCCATGGGTGGGACGAAGCCTAAGCCAACAACAACCCCTCGCCAAGAGGCCCTCACGGGAGTAGTGGGAAGCGATGGACGGGATCCAGATCGTCGGTGGAAAGCCATTACACGGCACGGTGCGCATCAGCGGTGCGAAGAACGCAGCGCTGCCCATCATGTGCGCCACCTTGCTGTCCGATGGCGAAAGCATGCTGCGCAATGTGCCGGCATTGCGCGACATCGGCACCACCGCTGATCTGCTGCGCACCCTGGGCCGAGAGGTCGAAGACGCGCCGCCGGAGGTGCGAGTAGGTGGCGGGGAGGTGACCCCCGAAGCCCCCTATGAGCTGGTCAAACGCATGCGGGCCAGCGTCTTGGTCTTGGGCCCGCTGGTCGCCCGTTACGGTAAAGCGAAAGTGTCGCTGCCTGGAGGTTGCCAAATCGGCACGCGGCCGGTGGACCAGCATCTCAAGGGGCTCGAGATCCTGGGCGCGAAGATTCGGATCGAGAAGGGCTACATCATCAGCGAGAGCGGCCGACTCCAGGGCGGCGAAGTGGTCTTCGACATGCCCACGGTGACGGGCACCGAGAACCTGATGATGGCGGCAGCGCTCGCCCAGGGCCGCACCACGCTGGTCAATTGCGCTCGGGAGCCCGAGGTCGTCGAGGTGGCGCGGGTGCTGAACAAGATGGGGGCCCGAGTCAGTGGCGCCGGCACCGGAGTGATTCAGATCGTAGGCGCCGACGAGTTGGCCCCCTTCGACCACGCCATCATCTCAGACCGCATCGAGGCAGGCACTTATATGGTGGCCGCCGCCGCCGCCGGCGGGAATGTCCTCATCGAAGCCGTGCCCGTGGACACCTTAGAGGCAGTCATCGCCAAGCTGCGCGCAGCTGGGGTGACCATGGAACCTGACGGCAATGGCTTACGAGTCGTGCGCGAAGGCCGGCTGCAGTCGGTTGACGTGACCACCTCGCCGCATCCAGGGTTTCCGACGGACATGCAAGCCCAGTTCTTGATGCTGATGTGTCTGGCCGAGGGCACGTCACGAATCAGCGAAACGATCTTCGAGAACCGCTTCATGCACGTCCCCGAGCTGGGACGGATGGGCGCCGATATCGAGGTTCAGGGCCACACGGCCTTCGTGCGACAGGTTGACGCGCTCGAGGGAACCACGGTCATGGCTACCGACCTGCGGGCCAGCGCCTCACTGGTGATCGCCGGTCTGGTCGCCCGGGGCGAGACCATCGTGCGGCGGGTCTACCACCTCGATCGGGGCTACGAGCACATCGAGGAGAAGCTCGGCGCTCTGGGTGCCGATGTTGCACGGGTGAGCGGGCTCGATGCCTGACGGTCCGGTCGATCGCCGGCCCGATCACTGCGCCGATCACTGCGCCGGCGGTGTCCAGCCTCGATCCAACGGCTTGCGCCCCGGGTGCTTGGGGACCCGCATAGTCGGCGGCTTCCAGAGCGCCACCCCGTCGTCTGGGGGCGGCGCCATGGCGGTAGGATCGGCGTCCTTGCAGCAGCGAAAGCTGATGAAATAGTAGGACCACCGCGCGGCGTGGCTGGTGGTGATGGGTCGGCAGGCGTTGCGCACGTATCCCCAGGCTCCCCCTTTGAGGCCTGCCCATTTCGACTTGCCCCGCGGCCGTTCGGTGAGCACCCACTCATCGAAGTTGCCGGTCAAATCGTAGACGCCGAAGTCGCTCTTACAGGTCTCCATCGCGCCGCTCAGAACGCTCTGGTCGAGCTTGATCAGCTCAGGCCCTCGCACCGAATCTTTGGGGTGGTGCACCTTGTCCAAATTGGGGTGCCGGTAGGGGTTGTCGATGTTGCAATGCTTGCCACTGCGCTGGTAGCCATAGGGAAAGGGCTTGAGATCTGGCCCCTCGCAAGCAGCGGTCCACTCACTCTCCCAGCACATCCGCTTGCCCTGCTCGGCGCAGAGACCCGCCGCATCGTAAGCGCTCACCATGACCGGCGGGTGAGCGCTCTTCGCATTGGGAAACTCGTAGCGGTCGATGCAATAGCGCTGCCGGCGCCGGTCCACATGACAACGTTGGCCGGGCCGGAACTCGTGACAGATGGTGAGGTTGTTCGGGTTGTTGCTGTCCTTGCGGAGACAGGTCAGCCCCACCCTGACGAAGCGGGTGTCGGGGCAATGGACCGTGTCGACGAACTGCATGTCGTCCGGACATGGGCTGGGTGCCGACAGCTTGGGCTCCAATGGCCCGGCGTCCGGCTCGGTGACCGGCAAGGGGATGGCCACCGACGGCACCGGCGGCACCGAGGTCACCATGGCCGTGTTGGGAGGCCCGGCGTAGGCCGGCTCCTCCACCGTCGGGCCGCACCCGACCGCCGCAGCAGCCAAGACCAGCAGCAGGGCGCGACCCCACACCAGCCGAGCCCTACGACCACCGACGGGCGGTGTGGACACACGTCTCACTGGAAGC
>JAUVCD010000782.1 GCA_030590865.1 Myxococcales bacterium
TCTTCCACGTCCGAGAAATAGTGGCGATAGGCTAAGAAGGCCGCTGCCGGTCCGAGCTTGAAGGTGTTGCGAATGAACGGGCCACCAAGGAAAGCCGATTGCTGCGTGTCTGGAACCCCCAGCAGACCCATGCCCCAGCCAACGGTTGGGTTGAGCAGTGACCAGGTGGTGCGGCTCCAGGTGGGGTAGCTGAAGACGTTGAGACCCACGTCTAGCGGTCCGGCGAACACACCGACCGAGCTGTCGCGCCTACCATCCGAGTTGATGATGCCGAAGTTGCCCGCGATCATCACCGGCCCGAAGCCGAGGGAGGCTACGCCCAATTGAACGCCACTGGCATTGGCCTCGAACCAATGAGTATAGCTGACCTGCAGCATGATAGAGCGGGTGAAGGAGAGGACGTCAATGTCGTCGATGTTGCTCTCTGGACAGCCATCCTCGTCCTTGAAGCCGTCTGGGTCCTCGGGCTCCGTTGGACACTTGTCGACGTTATCCTTCACCCCATCGCCGTCCCGGTCGTCATCCGGGCAGCCGTCGCTGTCCCGGTCGCCGTCCATGTCCTCGGCCTCATTGGGACAACGGTCCACGCCATCGAGGATCTTGTCCTGGTCGTTGTCCGGATCGGGGCAGCCGTCTGAGTCTTCGTAATTGTCCCTGTCCTCGGCTTGGTTGGGACAGCCGTCCTGACCGTCGGAAATTTGGTCCTGGTCGTTGTCCGGGTCAGGGCAGCCGTCGTTGTCCTGGAAGTTGTCCAGGTCCTCCTTCGAGTTTGGGCAATCATCTCGTGTGTCCGGAATGTTGTCTCCGTCGTTGTCCAGGTCAGGGCAGCCGTCGTCGTCCTGGTAGTTGTCGCGATCTTCCTTTGCGTCGGGACACTGGTCGTGGCGGTCGATGACCCCATCTCCGTCCTTGTCACTGCCCATACATTTCGCAGGATTGTTGCCATGTTGTTGCATTCCCAGCGGACATCGCGCCGAGCCCACGCACTGGTTCTTGTCCGGGTGCCACACAGTACCCGGCCAGCAGCACTTACCGGGAAACTGGGGCTGGGAAAACCTTCCACGAGGACAAGGCTTGGCAATGCACTCGTTGCCTCGTTGGAACATGCCCACCGGACACTTATCCGGACGGCCCATGCACCTACCCTCAAGACTGACCTGCCCAGGCCAACAGCACACCCCTCGGCTCGCTTTCGACCGATACTTTCCTGGCTGGCACGGGGGCTTGGTGAGCTTCGGCTTGGGCTTTGGAGGGCCGGGCTTCGTGCTCGTGCCGGTAGGACGAGGCTTGGGCTTCGGTGCATCTATGCAGACACCCTCGCCATCCCGTTCGCACTCTGCTGCATGGGACTTGCGGGTAGGCGTTGAAGCGAGGACCACCACCGTGGCGACGAGGCCGAGCGTCATGAAGGCGACGCGAGCCGTCGGGACTGATTTGGTTTGAGCAGTGTTCATGAGATTCATCGAGCGAAGGAGATCTCTTTCGTAAGGGCCAGAGCGATTGAACCAGCGAGCGTTGCGCCAAGGTGTGGGCGCCAGCTCTCCTAGCTGCGGTCAGCGATTCTTGGTAGCCATCTCAACCGTACTGGACGTTCCCCCCTGTTTCGTTGCATTGAGCGGCTTCACAGGACGCCTTGGCCGAATCGGCAGCGGCCGTGGCCCTTCTGAGAAGTTCGTTAATTGCTTCCAGGGTTCTCCCCATTGCGGTCACGTCGCCTGCGCACTCGGTTCGTGCGGCTTCGGCGCTTCGCAGCTCGCCATTCGCCACGTTGAGATCTGCTTGGGCCTGCTGATTGTACTGCTGGATTTCGCCCAACATCTCTTCGGCGGCGAGCAGCGCCTCGGCCATGGACTGGCGCGCGTCATCGACCTGTTGCCTGAGGTTGGCAGACTCCTGCCGCAGATCGCCAAGACTGGCGACTTGACCATCCTCCTCGGCGCGATCGCTCTCGAGCCCCTCGGTCAACGCGGTCAGCCGTTCAGTCGTCCCGGCCGCTTCCTCGGCACCCGACTCCGCCTCGACGCGGTCCTCGGCGATGGCCTTGGAAGACCGCCCGGCCGACAGCGCCGCCGTGGCGATCTCCTTCGAGGCCTTGGACAGGGTGGAGCTGGTCTCCTCGGCGGAGGCGAGGTTATCTCCGACCTCCTTGGTCGCGGTGGTCACCGTCCCGAGGGCGCTGGCCAGTTCCTCGACTGCGTCGCCAGCCCTGGTAGCAGCCTCCTCGGCCTCTTGCGCCTGCGCCTGCGCCTGATCGGTAACCTCCTCGGCAGCGGAAGCTGCTGTCGTCGCTGCTGCTGAAGCCGCTTGGGCGGTGACGACCGCTGCCTGGGCTTCGCTCTGGTGTGCCATCGCCGCATTGCTCGCGGCTTCGGCCTGAGCGGCCTGTGCCTGGGCGGCCACAGCTTGAGACGCAGCCTCGGTGGCCTGGGTGGTGGCCTCATTCAGTGACGATGACGCCTCGCCAGAAGCGGCGATGGCCTCTTGCTCGGCCAGCTCAACCTCTTCAGCACCACCCGTGGCGATATCTGCCGCCCCTTCGGCGGCAGTGGCGGCCGACTGAGCTTGGTCCGACCCCGCTGTGGCCGTGGAGAGCTCTGCCTCTGCCTGATCGGCCGCGGTGGTCGCCTCTTCGAGGTGGCTCTCCGCTTGCGATTGCAGCGACTCGACCGCCTGGCTCCCATCGAGCGCTTGTTGCTGTCCAGCCCTCGCCTCGCTGACCTGCGCTTCCGCCGTCGCCTGGGCCGCCTGAGCCGCTTCCAAAGACTGGCGACCCTCCTTCGCCGCCTCTTCAGCGCCGTCGGCAGCAGCGTCCACGCCGGCAGCCACCGTCCCAACCTGTTGCGCCACCCCGCCGGAAGCATCCTCGAGGCTCTCCGTCTCTGCCGCCGCCTGGGCAGCCGTATCGGCGGCTGCTTGCGCTCGACCGCGGTCGGTCTCGGCCGCGGTCGCTTTCTCCTGCGCCCCTTGCTGCGCCTGCTCCACTATTGAGTCAGCCATTTGCGTCGTTCTTTCCAGCTATGGGCATTGGCATCCTAGATCAACCCTGCGAGCGATCTCCACGACGTTGCCCTCGTGCTTATCGGCATTTCCCGCGTCCCTCTCCGCTTCTGTTACCAGCGGCTCCGCCTGGTTTTCCAACTGCTCGATTGAGCCTCTTGTCTGTGCGATGGACTCCCGCTGCTGATCGACGTCGAGACGGTAGCTCTCGATGGCTTGTCGGTGCTGCTCGACCTGGCGCTGAAGGCGCTGGGCGTCACCTCTCAGGCCTTGGATCGCGTCCCTCTCCTGGGTTCCTTCCGCGACGAGCTGAAGTGCTGACTCGGTGATGCTGCGCATCTCCGTGACGTCCGTCGCGGCCTGCTCTTGTTGGCGCTGGCTCTCTTCTGTCGATTCGCTCACCTGCGCTGCGAGTCCTTGAGCGCGCTGGGCGGCTTCTCTGATCCGGCTGAGCGCATCTCGCAGCTCGTCGAGGAGACCGCTCGCTTCGCCCTCCTGCTTCTCGGTCTCACTGGCCTGCTGAGCCGCAACGGCGGCCGAGGCCTCGACGGCCGAGGCCGCCTGGCTCATGGCATTTGCGCCTTGTTGCGCCGTTTGTTGCAGCGCCGCCGCGGTCTGTTGGATCTCCTGCGTCTGGTCAACCGCCTCGCTGGCCATGTCGGCGGCGCTGGTCGCCTCTACCACCGCCTGGTTGACCACCTCGGCCTGCTGGACCGCTTGGCCGCCAAGGTCTTCGATCTGGCCTTGCACCTCGGTGGCCTCGGCGGCAGCCTCGCTAGCCTGATCGGCTTGTTGCTCCGCTTCCGCCTCTTTGCTCTGGGCCTGGGACGCGGCGGTCTCGGCGGTCACTGCCGCAGTCATGGCGGAGTCGAAGGCTGTCTCCGCTTCCGTCGACGCCCCTTGCGCCTCCTCCGCTGCTGCAACCGCCTCTGCCTGATCCGTCGCGGCGACGGCGGCGTCTGTCATGGCCGCGCTGCTGGCGTT
>JAUVCD010001062.1 GCA_030590865.1 Myxococcales bacterium
TCTACGAGCTCATCTGGAAGCGGACGCTAGCCTCCCAAATGGCAGATGCCCGGGGCCAGCGGGTGCAGCTCAAGATCGCGACCCAAACAACCAGGGGCAACCGACTCACCTTCTCGGCGAGCGGCAACACCATCACCTTCCCGGGCTTTCTGCGTGCCTACGTCGAGGGCAGCGACGATCCCAATGCCGAGCTCGAGAACCGAGAGCGGCACCTACCCCAGCTCGCCGAAGGGGACGGCGTCGAGGGCAAGCAATTCGATCCCCAGGGCCGAGAGACTCAGCCTCCGGTGCGCTTCACTGAAGCGTCGCTGGTGCAGCGGCTCGAAGAGATGGGCGTGGGCCGACCGTCCACCTATGCGTCCATCATCAACACGATCATCGAGCGGGGCTACGTCTTCAAGAAGGGGACCGCGCTGGTGCCCTCGTTCCGTGCTTTTGCAGTGGTGACCTTGCTCGAGAAGCACTTCAGCGATTTGGTCGATTACGAGTTCACCGCCCGCATGGAGGACGATCTCGATCAGATCGCCGCCGGTCAGAAACAGACGGTCCCCTGGTTGACGCGCTTCTATTTTGGCGCTGGGGACGACGACGGCCGCTTGAACGGATCGCACAAGAACGCCCCGGGACTGCGCTCGATGGTCTCGAGCAACCTCAGTGAGATCAATGCGCGGGAAATCAACACCCTGCCGCTGGGCCACGACGACCAGGGCCGGGACATCGCGGTCCGGGTCGGTCGCTTCGGCCCCTATCTGCAGCGTGGTGAGACCACCACCAACGTGCCTGACGACATGCCGCCTGACGAGCTGACCCTCCACAAGGCGATCGAGCTGCTCGATGCGCCTAGTGGAGACCGAGAGCTCGGAGTCCATCCGGAGAGCGGCCTAACCGTGTTGCTCCGAGATGGCCGTTTCGGCGCCTATGTCCAGCTCGGTGCGAGCAAGGACAGCACCGAGAAGCCCAAGACTCAGTCCATCCTCGACTCGATGAGCACCGATACGCTGACCTTCGAGGATGCCCTGCGGCTGCTGGAGCTGCCTCGCACCGTGGGTCAGGATCCTGAGGGCAAAGAGATCACCGCCCACCACGGACGCTATGGCGCCTACATTGCCCGCGAGTCGGATCGCCGCAGCCTCGAGAAGGACACCGACCTGTTCACCATCGATGTGGCCGCTGCGCTCAAGATTCTGGCGCAACCCAAGCGCCGTCGGCAACGAGCCGCTCCCGCCGAGCCGCTGCGCGATCTGGGCTCCGATCCGGTGAGCGGCAAGACGATTACTCTGCGTGCCGGGCGCTACGGCCCATACGTGACCGACGGCGAGACCAATGCGTCGCTCCGCACCGGCGACTCGCCTGACGGCATCACGCCCGAGCGAGCTCAAGAGCTGTTGCAGCTTCGTCGCGACCGCGGTCCGGTCAAGCCGCGCCGTGGCAAGAATACGGCGAAGAAGAAGACCGCCAAGAAGAAGACCGCCAAGAAGAAGACCGCCAAGAAGAAGACCGCCAAGAAGAAGACGACGGCGAAGAAGAAGACCGCCAAGAAGAAGACGACGGCGAAGAAGAAGACCGCCAAGAAGAAGATCGCCGCCAAGAAGCAGGCGAGCGACGAGGACGGGCCCGGCGCCTAGGGCTCACGCTGCAGCCGGAAGCCGGGCGGGGATAAACCCTGAGAGATCCCCTCATCCCGACACTGGTCGGGCGCGGGGCGGAACGAACCCAGGGCGAACGATTCATTCCACCCCAGTTCGTTCCGTGTGGCGACCGTCAAGTACCCGTTTGCTGGTCGAGCGTCGGCACAATGGACCGCTTTTCGCCCAATTTGCGGAACGAACCCAGGGGGAACGATTCATTCCACCCCAGTTCGTTCCGGCATGAGCTGGAGACGGCGCCTCGTAGTGCACGCGAGTCCATCCGAATCGTGATCCGGCGGCGGCGCTGGGCGGCGTGCTGCTATCGGCCACCGCAGGAACACGGTGGGCGGTGGCTTT
>JAUVCD010000396.1 GCA_030590865.1 Myxococcales bacterium
GACTGAACAGCGAGACCGCCGTGGCGCTGCGCTCCACCGAGCTGGCCGGACAGCTGCAGCGTAGCTTCGAACAAGAGCTCCTCCCCAAAGCCACGCGCATCAGCTTGGAGTCCGCCAAGCAGTTCCGCAAGCCGAAGGGTCTGGACGACAAGTTCGAGCTGCTCTTCGCGCTGCCTCTCAAGAACTGGTTGTGAGGGGTGCCGCAAGCGCTCCGCAGCCCAGACGCGGGGAGCGGTGATATGCTCTCAGGTTGAGAATGATCACCCGGCCCGCTCTCTGCCTCGCAGTACTGCTCCTCGTCGCTTGCAGCAGCGACGAGACGACCCAGGATCCCGGACCCACGGGCGGGGGTGGAACGGACGACGGCTGCGCACCAGGAGAGGCACAACTGGATGATGGCAGCTGCCTCGCAGCAGGAACGCAACCGAATGGCTGCGCCGCCGGGGAGGCCTGGATCGACGACATCTGCGTCGCCGCCGGCGATCCCAACAACGGCTGCGCGGCAGGCGAGCTGGCCCTCGACGGCGGTGGCTGCCAGCCCGCCGGAGTGCCCCCTGCTGCCTGCACGTCGGGCTTCGAGCCCGCGGCAAACGGCGGCTGCAATGCGATTCTCCCTGCCCAGATCTGCCCAGCAGGGGAGATGGCGATCCCCGGTGAGACGAGCTGTCGCGCAGTGGCCCCCTGTGGCGGCGGGACTTGGGGCGATATCCCGGTGGAATCGACCACCCAGCACGTGGACACCAGCCACACGGGCATGAGCAACGGCAGCGACACCAACCCCTGGAAGGACGTGCAGGACGGCATCGATGCTGCTGCGCCAGGTGCCATCGTTGCGATTGCAGCGGGTCACTACGAGGAAGATCTCGAGGTCGTTGGCAAAGCGGTACGACTGTGGGGGAAATGTCCCGCCGAGGTCGAGGTGGCGGGCATCGCCATCGGACTCTCGATCGGCGCCGGCGCCGACGGCAGCGAAGTGCGCGATCTCGCCGTGACGAGCGGCGGCGTCGGTATCAATCTGCGAGGCGCCGAGCAAGTGCTGATCGAGCGGGTGTGGATCCACGACACGGGCGGCTATGGGCTGGACGCCAGCGACGCGCCTCCTGAAACGACCAGCCTGACGTTTCGCCGTTCGCTGGTTGAAGGGGCCAGCGATCAGGGTCTCTGGATATCAGGCAGCGACGCGCTCATCGAGGATGTCGTGGTCCGCGGGACGCTACCCATCCCCGCCCATGGCTGGGGCATCACCATCCTGGAAGACGAAGACACCTTCAAGCGCTCGACAGCCACCATCCGCAACACGGTGGCCGAAAGAAACGCCGAAGTCGGCGTGCAGATATTCGCGTCGGACGTCACCATCGCGGGCCTAGTGGTCCGTGACACCCAGCCCAATGGCCAGAATCGCATGGGGCGAGGAATGGTGGTCCAAACCAATCCGGCGACCAGCGAGCCGGCCAACGTCGAGCTTCGCGGATCGGTCATCGAGCGTAACCGCGACGCCGGGATCCTGGTGGGCGCATCCACCATGATCATCGAGCACACCACCGTGCGCGACACGTTACCGAACCTCGATCAAGGCGATCGGGGCAATGGCATCGCTGTGCAGGACGATCCGCTGTCAGGCACCCGCTCGACCGTCACCATCCTCGAGTCGCTGGTCGAGCGGGCCAGTGCCCACGGCTTGTTCCTCGGTGGCTCAGATGTACAGATCGCAGGTGTGCTGGTGCGGGACACCCAGCCACGGGCGGACGACACCTTGGGCCGTGGGGCATCAATCCACCTCGACCCCTTTTCGGGCCAGCGCTGCGACGCAACGATCAGCGGAAGTCTGTTCACCGGCAATCATGACGCAGGGGTGCTCATTCGAGGCGCGGATGTGGCCATCGAAGCCACCTTGGTGCAAGACACTGCGCCGGCGCCGGGCGACCAGGTTTACGGCATCGGCATCGGCGCTCAGGCCGAAGCTGATGGTCAGCGCGCCAACCTCGTGATCTCCGGATCCATCATCGAAGGCAGCCACATGGCAGGCGTTCACATCGCAGGCGCCGACGCGACCATCGACCGTATCCTGGTACGCGACACGTCGCCGCAAGAGTCTTCCCTGATCTTCGGCCGAGGCATCAACATTCAAGACGACCCGACCTCAGGCGAGCGAGGAATGGTCACCCTGCGGTCGACCGTCGTCGAGCAGAGCTACGAGATAGGGGTAATGGTCGCCGGCTCCGAGGCCACCCTCGAAGCCATCGTGGTGCGCGACACTGCGCCGGCAGAGGCCACCGGCGACGGCGGTCATGGCATTCAGCTACAAGCGAATTTCACGACAGCGCAGGAGGGTAGCGCAACCATCCGCTGGTCCCTCGTCGAGGCAAGCCACGGGGCTGGCCTCTTGATCGGCGCCGCCCACGGCACCATTGAATCCACCTTGATCCGGAGCACCCAGGCCAATCCCAACGACCAACTCTACGGTGACGGCGTGCTCGTCACCGCCTTTGGCTTGGAGGCCTCGGGCACGGTGACCCACTCGGTGGTGGCATCGAGCGCCCGTGCTGGTGTGTCCGGTTTCGGCGCTAACATCGCTTTGCGCCAAAGCGCCATCGATTGCAACGTCATCGATCTCGCCGGCGAGACAGCGAACAGTCAGGGCACGGTCTTCGACGACCAGGGCGGAAACTTCTGCGGCTGCGGCGAGCAGGCAGTGGTGTGTAAGGTGCTCTCGACGATGCTCGAAGCGCCCGAACCGCTCAGCACCTACTGAGGGACCCGCGGGTTCAGCAGCTGCGCCGACGCCGGCGCCATAACCCCAGGCCGAACACGACCAGACCGATGGTCGCGAATCTCGAGGGAACTCCGACCAGTGCACAGCCACAGCCAGCGTCGTCCTGTCCGGCGCCTCCCGGGGCGGGGAGGACCCCGCCAGCTCCACCGACGCTCGAGCCACCAATGCCTCCGGTGCCACCCGCACCGCCCACCGGTGGAGCGTCCTGGCAAGCCGGATCGGGCTCGGCCAACTCGCCGGAGCGAACCAGGTCAGCCACCGTTAGTCCACCGGTGGAGTGCCAGGCCGTCACTTGCCCGAGCGAGCTCTCCTGGTGCCGGAATCCGTAGTCGGTGGCGATGGGCGTTCCATCGATGGACACACTGTACTGTTGGGCCGTGATGTCGAAGGTCACCTCCACCTGATAGGTCTCGCCGGCTTGATAGGCGACCTCTGTCTCTGCCCCATAGTGGTCCCCATCGTAGGCGTCGAACCGACCACTGTTGTTGGTGCGAATGACGATGGCTTGGTCCCCGTGGGCGGCCACCCGGTGACGCCCTGTCAGCCCGACGTAGGCATCTTGTGCGGCCGCGACAGGGGTGAGGGAGAAGGACACCGTACCGGTGCTCACCAGGGGCACAAACCAGCGCTCGGCCCAGTCTGTCGCCGAGCTCAAGGGCCCCGCTGGCTCGACATCGATGACCAGGGTGTCGTGCTCGGTCATCCCGTCGTCTCGCTCGGCCTCGAGCACCAACACGTGCTGGCCTTCCTCGAGCGCCACGATGTCGCGGGCACAAGTCGAGAGCACCTGGTCGGCGTTTTCGATCCAGCGGTACGCGCTGATGGCGCCGGTGTCAGCGCTCGTCTCCGAGCCGTCGAGATAGACCGCAGCTGAGGTGCCTCCCTCCACAACAGCCACCATGTCCGGGCCGGCCTGTGGGTCCAGATCGGTCACCAGCGGATGGGGATAGGTGAAGGGCGTGTAGCTCGGCGCCGCACTCTCGTAGACCTCAGGTGAGCCTGACAAGGAGCCAATGGCGGTGACCCCTGCGCCCCAGGTGTTGCCCCACACCCAAACCGGTCCGGTGGGCTGAGGCGTGTTCTCCCAGAGCGAGACCCCGTTGCTGTAGCCCTGGACTTCATTGTTCCACACCAGCCCCGCGCCGCCTCGAATGCGCACGGCGGCACTGGTGTGTACCGGCTGGTCGATGAGGTTCTCGTAAACCTCGATCCACTCGGTGCCGGCGTCGGACGTGCCGTTGTATTCGTCGCCATGGGCGTCGATGGCATGGGAGTTCTCGTTCGCCGTCACGTGGTTGTGACGGAACACGTAGCGAGCACCGCGGTTCGACGCCGAGGCATGACGGGCGCCAGTGAAGAAGCTGTCTTCGATGAAGGTGGCCTCTTCGGTTCCAAAGGGCAGCCCCGAGTACGAGTCGTCACCGAAGACCGTCACCCCATAGCCCAGGTTGTTCACCACCGGCTTGAAATGGTCCACCATGCGACAATGATCGACCACGCCGCGGCTCGTGCCGTAGGTCACCACCCCCGAGAACCCCAGGAAGGACATGAGACAGTGGTCGACACGAAAGTCCGTGGCATTGCGGACGTCGATCCCCCGCTCCCGGGCATCGGACGACGAGGTGGCCACTCCATCGATACGCAGACTCGCCACCCGTAGCCCCGCGACGTCGACGGCGCGGATGAACGGAGCGTCTCGCAAACTAGTATCGGTGTGGTCGGTCGCCCGGTAAAGCCGGCTGCGGTCCGACCCGCTACCTAGAATGGTGACGCCGTCGGCAGCCACGTCGACGATGCCGATACACTCCCACTCTCCTGGGGGAACCAGGACCACCCCGGGACCGCCGAGCGCATCGATGGCAGCCTGAAGTTGGTCCCGCGTCCCCCCGTCAGCGATGACGATCAGGTCAGCTAGAGCCGGCGGGGCTCCCAGCACAGCGGCCAAAGCGACGAGGGCAGCAACACAGCGCATCCAGCCATGATAGGCCAGGCTGTCTAGTACGCCAGGCTGATGCTGTGGTGTGCCTGGAGATCCCCCGGCCCCACCGGCCGAACGTGCACGTAGAAGCTCGGGGCGAGGTTGGACGCGTCGAAGGGCAGCGTGACCTGATCGAGCCCGACCATGCGGCCATTGGCAGCGCCCCAGCCTGGCACGACCGCATTGGGGGACACAGCCGCGCCTTGCACATTCCACTGGCCGTCGTACCAGGTCAGCAGGAACGTCGTGTCCGCCACGGCGAGGTGGTAACCGCGCAGGACGATGCTGTTACCTTCCAGCCGTCCATAGGCTGCGATGGGCCGGTCGCCGTCCGTGGTGATCTGCTCGTGCAGCGGAGGCTCGGACCCACCATCGGTGCAGGTGTAATAGGCGTCCCACATGAACGAGATGGTCCGGCTGGGCTGGGCTCCAGCCATGGTCAGCGCCCAGTCCAGCCGAGCCTTATCGGTGCGCTGAAGGGCCCAGGAGAAGCCGCAAGGCGCCGCAGTGAGGTTCTCGAAGGCTTCGAGATTGGCCCATAGCTCTACCGAGATGCTCTCACCCTCCAGCTCGCCCACCGCGGCCCGACAGGCGTCGAAGAGCTCGCCAGTGGATGCATTGAACTGCTGGCCAAAGGTCGCAGCCCCGTCGACATTCGGAAACGCCGCGAGCTGGGGATCGATGCTCTGAATGGTCTCAGACCCCTGGAACGGCCAGTACAAGGCGCTCTTGCCGGTGCCGCGCCCGTCTTGGGGAGCGATGATGTCCGCACCCTGCCGCGCCAGGCGCTTGAAGCCTTCTTTGACCGAGCCGACGTTCTGATTGCCTTGCGCAGTATTCACGTCCCAATAGGGCGACAGCACGTAGGCCTCGTCGGGCAGCACAGCGTGGACGATGTCACCGACCATGCCGTAGGTGTCGTAGATCCCATTGAGGCCGCTGGACTGCAGGCTCACCTCGAAGCTCTGGTACACCCCGGCGAAGCTCGGGTGTCCACCATGACGGCTGGCGTAGTCCTCGAGCACCCGCCGAGCCCACTCGAGATAGGCCGGTCGCAGCGCCGTGTCGACGTTCCACGGCTGGGCGCTGAGCGGCGGCGCGCTGGGCATGCCGAGGTAGACATCCAGCCCCATCCGATCTGCCGTGTCGAGCATCAGGCTGGAGGACTCCACGCCCTCGAACCAGGTCAGCAGCACGTCGTAGGTGCCTCCGTCGAAGACGCAAGGGCTCTGCCCACTCTGATGGGGCAAGACGATGCGCCAGTAGGTGCGTTCGCCGACCTGGATCTTCCGATCGAGCGCTGGGCAGGCCAAAATGGCATCCGAGTAGTGCTCGTTGAACTCGTAGCTCAGCCAGCTTGCCACGGTGTTGTTGGGGTCCGCGGCGATGAGATCAGCCAGCGCACGGTCCACACAATGCACGCCGTCTTCCATGCACGCCGCGAACTCGGGGTGGGTCTTCAGCGTCTCGGCAGAGTGTTCACCAAAGTGGGGACCGAACTGCCACACCGCCTGCCCACCTTGGCGGTGGAAGGACTCGAGCGTCTCTTGCCACTGGCAGGCATCGTTTCGGGCGTACATCCAGGTGGCGAAGATAGGATAGTCGACCACCACCTCGAGGTCGTAGGGCCGACCGCAGGCGCCGCAGGTCTCTTCGAGGCCTTCGTCGATCTCGCCGTCGCCGTCGTCATCTTCACCATTGCAGATTTCGCCAGCCCCACCACCTCCGCCTGAACCGCCAGCCATGCCACCGTCACCTGCCGTGGCGCCGGTGCCCGTCGAAGATGAGCCCGCTCCGGTCCCCAGGGGATCGGTCTCGTCCCCATTCCCGCAAGCACCTGGAAGCAGCGACGCGGCCCACAGGGTGAACAGCGAGAGCCACGCAGCGGGGCGAGCGAGGTGTTGAGGGAGAGTCATCTGCTGAGGGTAGCAAGTTTCCCAACCTGGCGTAGCGGGCCGCGGCGCTGGGGGTTAGCGCAGCGCCAGCGCCGAACAAGCCGGGCCACCAGCGGGACAAGCGCTTGACAATGTGGCCAAGTCGCCACATACTTTCAGCCCGGTCAATGGAGGACAAGGTGGTTCGGCTCAAGAACAGCATCTTCAAGAAGCAGGCGCGGGTGCTCAAGGCCCTGGCCAATGAATCGCGGCTCGAGATCGTCGACCGACTGTCCCGCGGCGAGTGCTCGGTCGGTGAGCTCACCGAGCTGGTCGGGTCAGACCGATCCACGGTCTCCAAGCATCTGGCGGTGCTGCGCTCCCATGGCATCGTCGATGATCGACGAGAGGGAAACGTCGTCTATTACACGTTGCTCACGCCCTGCGTCATGAGCTTCTTCTCCTGCGCTACCCAGGTGATGAAGGAGCGCCTATGAAGGAACGAACCAAGCTGGCCCTGATGCTGGCTGTCTTTGCGGCGAGCTGGTTCTTGCCTGTCGACAGCCCGCGTTTCATGTCCGCGGTGGACGAAGGGCTCAAGCTCCTGCGTTGGTACGCCCGGGAGCACGTGATCTTGTGCTTGGTCCCCGCTTTCTTCATCGCAGGAGCGATCAGTGTCTTCGTCCGCCAAGGCACGGTGATGAAATACCTGGGGCCGGCCGCGAAAAAGCTGATCGCCTACCCCGTGGCGGCGGTGTCGGGGTCCATTCTCGCGGTCTGTTCCTGCACGGTCCTGCCCCTCTTTGCCAGTATTCACAAGCGCGGCGCGGGGCTGGGGCCGGCGAGTGCCTTCCTCTACTCGGGGCCGGCGGTCAACGTGCTAGCCATCATTCTCACCGCACGGGTGCTGGGCCCCGAGCTGGGCATCGCCCGCGCGGTAGGCGCCGTGACCTTCGCCGTGGTCATCGGCCTGTTGATGCAGCTGTTGTTCCGCAAAGAGGAGGCCGCACGTCAGGCCGAAGGCGTCGTCATCATGCCTGACGAGGAGAGCCCGCGGAAGCTCTGGCAAGAAGGGCTCTATTTCGCCGCCATGGTCGGCGTGCTGGTCTTCGCCAACTGGGGCCGGCCGGCCGCTGGAGACGCCGGTATCTGGGCAGCCATCCACTCTGCCAAGTGGGTCGTCACGGGCCTGTTTGGGCTCGCGCTCGCGGTCTTCGTCTGGCGCTGGTTCGACCGTGACGAGCTCGTCGATTGGACTGAATCGAGCTGGACCTTCGCTAAACAGATCATGCCGTTGTTGCTCGGCGGCGTCCTGGTCGCTGGCTTTCTGCTCGGGGGACCGGGAGGTGGCCAGGGAGTCATCCCCGGCGAATGGGTCAGCTCCATGGTTGGCGGCAACTCACTCGGGGCCAACCTCTTCGCCTCAGTAGCAGGCGCCTTCATGTACTTCGCCACGCTGACCGAGGTTCCGATCCTGGAGGGCCTGATCAGCGCGGGAATGGGCAAGGGTCCGGCGCTCGCCCTGCTGCTCGCCGGACCGGCGCTGTCCTTGCCCAACATGTTGGTGATTAGAAGCGTGCTGGGCACCAAACGGACCCTGGCGTTCATTGGCCTGGTCGTGGTGCTGTCCAGCACTGCGGGGTTGCTCTACGGATCGCTCTTCTGATTCACCCCGCCTTGTCGCCGCACTTGCAGTCCGCCTTGTCGCCGCACTTGCAGTCCGCCTTGTCGCCGCACTTGCAGTCCGCCTTGTCGCCGCACTTGCAGTCCGCCTTCTTGTCGCCGCACTCACAATCTTTGCCTTGGGCAGGAGCTGCCGCAGCCTTGTCGACCGCAGCCTTGTCGGTGACCTTCTTGCCGCCGACATAGCCAACGCCACACTTCTCGCACCAAACCGCCTCGCCCGTCTTCCCGGCGCCGCACTGGCACCCCTCGTGTGCATGGGACGTGGCAGCTGCTGTGTCCGGGCCGCTCGTTGGGGCTTGATTGCTGTTGTCACAGGCCGCGAAGAGGGTGACCAGGCTCACTAGAACAAGAACGCGCATCATGGGAGGGGGTTCACTTTCGCAAGAGTGTCTTCGTTTGATAACCGGAGGGTCGCGCCTCAGCCGGCAACAGGTCGGTCTAGCTCGGGTCTAGATAAGCACCACGGGGAGATAGTCAAGAGGCGGCAGGTCGCGCGGGCGCGCTGTGGTGGTACAGTCAGCCCTGTCCTGCTGTCTCACCAT
>JAUVCD010000365.1 GCA_030590865.1 Myxococcales bacterium
AGGCCCTCTGGCTCGGGCGAGCAAGCGGTCAGGCCCAGGGCCAGGATGGCGATGGCGCAGCGTTCTGTTTTCGATTCAAGCATCGGACGATTGCTCCACTGTCGCGTTTCTGGGGCGGTCAAAGCCGCGCGTTCAACATCAAGCGGCCACCGTGGACGGCGTCCATTGGATTGCCGTCTGGCTTGCTGAGGGCGCTACCTGGTCGCAGCGTCCCGACCTCCCCGCCAATCGTGATTTCGCCGCCGTCGATGTTCATCCGATAGCGAACGCCCAGATCGAGCTCCGTGCCGAGGTAGACTCCCGCCGGCCCATTCAGGCCGCTGCGGATCTGGCCTCCCGCGATGCGGGTGTTGAAGGGGTCGACCATCGGCATGACGGCGAATGCGAAGAGTGGCCCCGCATAGGTCTCGAGCCCGGCGATGGGCCGATAGCGCACCCGCGGAAACACGGCCACCGTGTTGGTGGCGCTGCCCCGGGTGGGGATGCGGTTCAAATCATTGGCGGGCACGCCCACCAGCGACGGGTCTCCGGCGGTGAAGGAGCCCCGCGCCGTGTGGCCGGCGAGCACCTGACGAAACAGCAACAGGCCCATCTCGTAATTGGGGTCGGCCTTGAAGGCGTGTTGCTTGTCGTCGTCGATGTTCTGGTCCCCTGAGGCGAAGAGGAAGTCCAACACGCTGCCGAACTTGCCGGCGTCCAGCGACGCCCGGAAGGCCAGGGCGGTCTGCAGCACGTCGTGCTCCGGATAGTTGGTCGACGGTGCCAGCTCGGTGTTACCGACGATGATCGCCCCTTCGGCTTCGAGACCGAGGCGAGCCACCGACAGGTCAATCATCGTGCGCCCGGTCAGATCGACCACCCAGACATCGGTGGCGCTGCCGTCCAGGGCCTCCTGATGCCGCCGCAGCACATAGGCGCCACCACCATGGGGCTTGCCCATGCCGAGCAGCACGGCACCGTGGACCTGCATGGCCTCGTCATCCTCGAGCAATGCGTCATCGTCCCCGAGATAGCCGCCGCTCAGCAGATCGGCGCCAGCCGCCAGCATCAGCCCAGCGTCGGTGTGGGGCCCGGTGGCCAGCTGGACCCGCAAGACCCGATCGCCGCCCCTGGGATCGGAGAAGCGGGCATTTCCAGGTTGCCAGCCATGAGCGCCATCATTGGCGATCAGGCCCATGCCCCAATAGCTCGTCTGGAAGCCCAGGCTGAGGTGGGCGACCCGCCCGTAAGAGCCACGCACATAGGCCTTGCGAAGCTCGTGGCCGAGCCCCTCGGTACCTGCGTAACCATCGCCCTCGAGCTCAGGCGACGCGGCTTCTGAGCCGGTGAGCACATCGTGCTCGTACTCGGCCACGATGGCGATGGGGGCGAGGCGGAGCCCAGAATCGAAACGCGCCCCAAGGCGGATTTGGGGGCTGATGCTCGGCCGCGAGGTGAGCTCGTTACCATATCGATCCACCATGAAGCCCGAGCTCAGCTCGCTGCGCAGCGCCGCCGTCACCGGGATCTCGAGGCGCATACACTGAGGGGCGAGCTCGAAGCTCATCAGGGGGCGGTAGTGCTCACCATCGCCGGCCAGGACGTGGGCGCCAGGCGGTTGGAGTGCTGCCGGAGCGGGGGGCTGGCAGGGCGGTGGTTCGCTCTCCCCACTGTCGCTCTCGTTTTGAGCGGCGACGGTGGTGCTGAGCAAGAGCGACGACAAGATGCAGGACGAGCAGATGGTTCGCATAATCAGACCGATAATGCTCGGTTTAAACATCGGGGCCGCGCGATGTCCACTATGCCAGGGGGCGCGGCGCATCGATCGGTTGGCTGATTGAGGGCCCTCGATCGGAGCTCACCGTGCTGGTGGCTCGAAGGTCGCGCACAGCTGGTCGTGGTAGCGCCGCCCGTCGGCTCGCCCCAGCTCGATGAGTCGGCCGGCGAACTCGCCATCAAACAGGACGTAGCTCAACAGATCGGCTTCCCGCAGTGCGTCGCCTTCAGCTAGCCGTTTCATCACTCGACCGAGCACGCCAGGCACGTGAAAGTCTGGCGAGCGCACGTAATCGGCGCTCAGCTCGCCGATGTTCTCCGACGGGCGAATGTGGACGGTGCGGAGATTGACCAGCTTGCGCTCATCGCTCCGGCCCAGCTCATCGTTGAGATCGGCGAGGAACTCGGGTCCGAAGCGGCGCTCGCCAGCGGTCAAGATGGTATTGATCTTCTCCATTCGGTCCAGCTCGTTGTCCACCCGATCGAGCAGCATGGTGTTGAGCACCTTGCCGATCAGAAACAGCGGATTGGGGAAGTCCTCGGCCTTGCGCAGCGCGACTTGGGGCTGGCGACGCTTGGGATCTCGGAACTTGGGGTTGATGACAATCAACGCCTCGGCGCCGAGACGGCGGGCTGGTGACAGCGGGATGTTCTGGCGCAAGCCGCCGTCGCAGTAATAACGTCCGTCGATGCGGACCGGTGGGAACATCACCGGTAAGGCAGCGGAGGCAAGGACGTGAGCCATGCGCAGGCGTACGGCTCTGGGGATGACGTTGTGGCTGGCCGGCCAGGGGGCGGGCCGCGCGTTGCGGCGCTGCACGAAGACGACGATGCGGCCGGTGGCAATCTGGGTCGCTGAAACGGTCACCGCGCTCAGATGCCCGGCTCGCAGATTGCGGTCGATCCGTCTGAAGGCGATCACCCTGCGAAGCAGCTGCTCGAGGGCGCGCGGGTTGAACAGCGCCGCTGCCTCCCGGGCGCTGAAGGTGCCGCCGATGATGTTGCGAAGCGTATCGAGCACACTGCTCGTCGTCGGGCGTACGACCTCGCCGATGCGCAGACCGGTCCATTCGGACACCAGTCGTCCCACCCGTGCTTTGGGCTCGTCCGCCCAGGCGGCTAGGGCGCAGACGTTGGCGGCGCCCACCGAGGTGCCGCTCAAGATGTCCAGCGGCACGTCGTAGCCCAGGTCTTTGGACACATGCTCGACCTTGTGGTCGAGCACGCCGACTTCGTAGGCTCCTCGTGCTGCGCCACCAGCGAGCACTAGGCCGATGCGAGGCCCTGCCGGCTTGGCTGTACCGCGAACTGCCATCCTAGAACTATCCCCGGGCTGTCCCGTCTGGGCAAGTTGTGGCCCCTATCGAGGTGGCAAGAGCGGTCAGACCTGGTGCCAGGCACCGCCCTTGGCGATGAGGTGGCTCTGCGTGTTCAGCAAGGGCTCATCGTCCCCCGGCTCAGTCCGTTCGTAGCTGCCATCAGACCGCATGTGCCGCAGCTTGGCGTTGTCGCGCAGGTGAAAGAAGAGCACCTCGTCGCGCAAGGCGTCGCGAATTGCAGGATCGTCGATGGGGAACAGCGTCTCCATGCGGCGGTTGAGGTTGCGGCCCATCAGATCGGCGCTGCCCGTCAGAATCTCTTCGTCGCCCCCGTTGTGGAAATAGAAAATGCGAGTGTGCTCCAAGAAGCGGCCCACCACCGAGGTCACCGTGATGTTGTCGCTGAGGCCCGGCACCTCGGGGCGCAAACAGCAGATGCCGCGGATCTGCAGATCGACCCGCACGCCGGCCTGGGAGGCCTTGTACAGGGCCTTGATACATGGCTTGTCGGTCAGCGAGTTCATCTTGAAAACGAGATGTCCATCGCCGTTCTTCTGGTGTTGTTCGATTTCTCGGTCGATTCGCCCGAGAAACGCTTCGCGCATCGAGGCTGGCGCCACCAGCAGCTTGCGGTACTCGCTCTTGAGCGAGACGCCAGTGAGCACGTTGAACAGGTCAGTCACATCATCAGCGATGTCGGGGTCGCAGGTGAAGTAACCCAGGTCCGTGTACATGCGCGCCGTAACTGGATTGTAATTGCCAGTGCCCAGGTGCACGTATCGGCGGATGCCGTCTTGCTCGCGGCGCACCACCAAGCAGGCCTTGGCGTGAGTCTTGAGACCCACCACGCCATAGACCACGTGCACGCCCCGGCGCTCCAGGGCCCGCGCCCAGGTGATGTTGTTCTCCTCGTCGAAGCGGGCCTTGAGCTCTACGAGCACCGCGACCTGCTTACCGTTCTCCCGGGCTGCCAAGAGCGTGGCGACGATGGGCGAGTTCGGTCCCACGCGATAGAGGGACTGCTTGATGGCCAGCACTTTGGGGTCGTTGGCCGCCTCGCGAATGAAGTTCACCACCGGCTGGAAACTGTCGTAGGGGTGGTACAAAAGCACGTTGCGCTTGCGGATCACCGAGAAAATGCTCTCGTCGGTGTTCAGCGCAGGCGGCGTCTGGGGCAGGAACTTGGGGAACTTCAGCTCCGGCCGGTCCACCTTGGTCAGCTCCCGCAGATCGGCCAGCCCGATGGGGCCCTTGGTGCGGTACACGGAGAAGGGGGCGAGCCGCAGATTCTGGGTGAGCAGCGCCTCGATGGGCTTGGGCATGTCCTGGTCGATCTCCAGGCGGATGGCGGAACCGAAGCGCCGTTGATCGACGTACTCACTCATCGCTGACAACAAGTCGGCCGCTTCGTCCTCCTCGATGTCCATGTCCGCGTCGCGAGTGATGCGGAAGGGGTAGGCGGCCACCACCTCGACGCCAGGGAACAACAGGTCGAGGTTGGCGGAGACGACCTCTTCGAGCCACACGTAGTTGGGCGAGGTGATCTCTTCGAGGCCCAGCTTGACCAGCTCATCGGCCTTCTCTTCAGCGGGGATCTCGAGCAATCGCGGAAAGGTCTGGGGCACCTTGAGCCGGGCGAAGCGCTCTTCCCGCCCCGGCTCCTTGACTACGACCGCCAGGTTCACGCTCAAGTTGGAGATGTGAGGGAACGGATGGCCCGGGTCGGAGGCAAGCGGTGTCAGCACCGGGAAAATCTCGGTCCTGAAGTAACGGCGCAGCAGCTTGCGTTGCTTCCGCTTCAGCTCGTCGTAGCGCAGCACCATGATGCCCGCCTCGCGGAGGCCGCCGAGCAGATCATTGTGCCAGCACTTGTGAGCCTTCTTGAGCGACGGCAAGAGCTGCGCGCGAATAGCCGCCAGCTGTTCGGCAGGGGTCATGCCGTCCGGCGGCGCCTTGACGACAGCGGCCTCCATCTGGCGACGCAGGCCGGAGACCCGGATCATGAAGTGCTCGTCCAGGTTGCTTCCAAAGATGGACAGGAAATTGACCCGATCCAAGAGCGGCGTCTCATCGTCGAGCGCCTCTTCTAGGACGCGCTCATTGAACCGCTGCCAGCTCAGCTCGCGGTTGATGAAGCGCTCAGGCCCCTCGCGGATCGGGTCGGTCGGTGTCGCTGCCGTCTCTTCTTCGAGCGCTGCGGCGGTGGGTTCGCTTGGCGGTTCCATGAGGGCTAGGGGCAAGGCTTGCCGCAGGCCAGGGTCTGCCCGTCGGGGCATTGCTCGACCGTGCCGGCGCTACAGTAGGAGATTTTGCAGTCGTCTGAGCCCGGCGTCCCGAGGTCATTGCAGTCCAGGGTGCAGACCGATCCGTCGGAGCATGCAATGTCACAGGGGGCCGAAGCGCAGCTGAAGTCGCAGTTGCTGCCGGTGCTACAGGCACACTGGGCGTCCGCACATTCTGCCTCGCAGCGCGAGTTCTGAGTGCAGCTGACGCTACAGGGCGACCCCTTGCAGGAGAACAGGCAGACCGACTCGTTGCAGATGTAGCTGCCTTGAGCACATTCGGCGATACAACTGCTGCCGCCCGAGCCGCCGATGCCCGATTCATCAATGCCGCAGCTGAGCGTCAATGCGACAACCCCACCTGCTGCACAAATGAGCAGCATTGCTCGTCGTGAATGAGTCATTGAATACCCTGCTCCGAGTAACGACTTATTAGTCCATCGCCGATCAGAAATCTGCCTCTGCCGCATGGCGAGCACCGCCGGACCAATCGCGCTAGCCTGCGCCATGGCCCGCGACGAGGAGACGAAACGGCTGAGAGCCCTGGAAGACCAGGTGAGCTTCCTGACCCAACAGCTCGAGGCGCTCGCCCGGGAGGTCGAGGGGCGGCGGGAAGAGGGGGACGGGTCGATGCGTACTCAGCTGCGCTGCCCGGCGTGCCGGTGCCGCAAGATCCTCCACGCCAAGCAGATCCTCGACCGGACTGATTCTGGTGAGAAGCGTCAGCTGTCGGTGACCTCAGAGGGGTTTTGGTCACCCAAGTCCCGGGGCACCTTCGAGTGCCACATCTGCACCGCCTGCGGCTTGGTGGAGTGGCACGTTACCGATCCGAGTGAGATCAAAATCGACGATGACAAGTTCGAGATCCACGAGGTGGACGACCGCGGGCCAGGTCCCTATCGCTGAGTCTCCAAAGCTCGCAACAGCCAATCGGACAGCGACCGAGCGGCTCCTTGCGGGATCTGGTACGAGCAAATCGCCGTGAGTAGCGTCGACCGAAAGCACTGGCGCTGGGCCGCCACGATTGGCATCGGGGCCGTGCTGTGGTTCGTCCCCGTGCCTGCCGGCGTGAAGCCCCATGCCTGGCATCTGTTGGCTGTCTTCGTGGCGACCATCGCCAGCTTCTTGCTGCGTCCGATGGCGATGGGGCCGATGGTGCTGTTGTCGCTGATGTTCCTCGCCGCAAGCCGCACCATCGGATTCAAGCAGGTGCTCTCGGGCTTTGGCGACAGCACCGTGTGGCTCGTCGTCGCCGCCTTCCTCATCGCTGGAACAGTCCAACGCACTGGCTTCGGCAAGCGGGTTGCATTGTCGCTGGTGAAGAAGTTCGGAAAGTCGACCCTCGGGCTCGGCTACGCGCTGTGTGGCGCAGAGCTGATCCTCGGTCCCGTGGTGCCATCAAATACGGCGCGGGGCGGCGGAATCTTGGCGCCTATCACCCAATCGCTGGCCACCTCCCTCGACTCCCATCCCACGCCGGAGAAACGGGAGCGTGCCGGCTCCTATCTCACGCTCGTCGGCTCGCACGCCAACCTGATCGCCGCCGCCATGTTCATGACCGGCATGGCGGCCAACCCCCTTGTCTCCAAAGCGGCGAGCAGCGTATTCGGCATCGAGTTCGGCTGGGGCACCTGGGCGCTCGGCGCTTTGGTGCCAGGCATCGTCGGCCTCGCGCTCTTGCCGCTGGCGATGATGAAGCTCTCGCCCCCCGAGCTGAGTGACACGCGCGCGGCGCAGGAGCACGCCGGCCGCGAGCTGAGCGAGATGGGGACGTGGTCCCGCAACCAGAAGATCATGGGCGGCGTCTTCATGATGTTGCTCGTGTTGTGGTCGACCAAGCCCGTTCACGGCATGGGAACCGGACTGGTCGCCTGGATCGGGGTGCTGGTGCTGTTGATCTCACAGGTGGATGGGTGGGACGACATCAAGGATAACGGCAAGGCCTGGGATTGCCTGGTGTGGCTGGGTGGCTTGTTGGCTATGGCCAACGCGCTCAAGGACGAAGGGGTCGTCGACTGGTTCGCCAGGTCGATGCAGGCGCAGGTGGCTGGGATCTCCGGGCTGACCGTCGTGGTGGTGCTCGCCGTCATCTACTTCTATTCGATGTATGGCTTCTCCATGCTCACCGCGCACATCTCGGCGCTGGTGGCGGCGTTCTTTGGCGTGGCGCTGGCGGCGGGCGCACCGCCGCTCGTGACGGTGGCGCTCTTGGCCTACTTCTCGTGTCTGTGCGCCTGCACGACGAACTACTCTACCGGCCCGGTGATCATCTACTTCGGGCTCGGCTACGTGCCGGTCGGAAAGTGGTTCCGTATCGGCTTCCTCACGTCGCTCTATCACCTGGCCATTTGGCTGGGCCTGGGCCTCGCCTGGTGGAAGGTTCTGGGCTGGTGGTGACTAGGGGTCGACCCGGCCGATGGCGGCGAGGTGAAGCACCCAGAGCTGCTTGCGCTTTGGGTCGATGAGTTGCCCTGCCTCGTCGTCATAGAAGGCGCCGACAGGACACCCGCCGAGCCCTCGGGCCACCACACTAAGCATGATCCGTTCACCGATCACACCTGCTTCGAGCAGTGCATGGCGATAGCCTCGGGCCCCCTCGTGGGACAGGATTGCGTTCCGCTCGGCCGCCAGGACGACCACCACGGCGGCGTCGCCGACCACGTCTTGGGACAAGCCTAGCGAGTAAGCCTGCTGGCCAAACTCGCCTGCCCTCAGACGCTCGAGCCCGTACTGGTCGGTCAGGTATCGGTAGATCCCTGGCGCGAGGCCGGCGACTCGATTGACCACCAGGTAGATCTGGATGGCAGGCGACAACTGGGGCGGCCCAGCGGCGTCAGCGAGCAGCGAACCCAGCTCTTGCAGTGAGAGGGCCTCATCGGTGAAGCGTCGTTTGCTCCGCCGCTCGATGATGGTGTGAAGCGCTGAGCCCGGGGCGGGTCGCGGTTCGGGCAGTAGCGTCGCTGGCCTTGGGGCACCGGTCTTGGTGGCCGGTGTCTGAGCTGGCGGTCTCAGTGCCCGCAATGAGGTGGCGCGGTGGACCATCCCGGTGACACCGATGAGCTTGTCTGGCCCGATAGGTGGACCGGGATAATGGAAGCGTGCAGGCAGCGGCTGGGCGGTTGCCGTCTCCGCCGGCTCGAGGATCGCGAAAGCGATGACTCCCTCTTGGATGCCGTCGATGCCTAGCGCGGCGGCGCTGGCCTCTTCGTCGAAGCGGTCGAGTAAGCGAGCGGCCGAACCGATCTCGGCGCTGGCCACTTGCAGGTTGGTGATCAAATGGCCCACGTCCAAGGTGGCATAGCGGTAGGCACGGTCGCTGTACTTGTGGCCGGTCCGCTGGAACCTGGCGGTGAGCAACAGCGCCGCTGGGGCGCGCTCGAGCGCTCGGGCTTGGTGGGGCGCGCCGAGCGCCGCAGCCGAGGGCAGCCTGCGCGCCAACCGTTCGAGGCGATGGTGCTCAGGGGCGTAGTGGTACAGGCCGGGCGACAGGCCATCGACCTGCCGAGCAGCTAGGTAGAGCTCAGCAGGAAACAGGGCTCCGCTCGACGGAGCCGGCCGCTCGACCGTGCCGTCAGGCATTCGGACCACTCCGGCGGAGTGGTACAGAATCGTGCTGATCGCTTTGCGGCTGAGCGTCCCTCGGTCCAGGTCTGGGCTTGCTGGTCCAGCGGCAGGGCCGGCCAGGGCTTGGCTGAGCGACCGTCCGCCCACCGCCGCCGCCACAGGATCTGGGAGGCTCACCTGTGGGAGATCGGGATAGCTCTTGAATACCGCACGCGCGGGTCCCCAGTCGACGCTCGGCGCGCGGGCGAAGACATCACTCCGCGATTGGGAGGAATACTCGTGGTACTCGACGATCGCCTTGAACGGTCCAAGCGTCTCGGCGTCTGCAGTGCCTTCGGCCGCCCAAGTGAGCGTCAGCTTGCCCCGCCCATGCCGAGCGCCGAGGACGATAGCGCCCACCTGCGCGGCCCCGATGGCCAGCCACGAGGTCAGCGACCGCCGGGCCGCCGTGGCCCGCGGGCCGGCTCGCGCCATGGGGCGGATCCGACGGGTCAGGTGCCGCCATGCCAGTGGCAGGTTT